>WLOE01000001.1 GCA_009699465.1 Actinomycetota bacterium
AATGCGATTGCAAGCTTGGCGCCTGCTTCTGCTTCAGCCTTGATCGCCTTGTAGACGGTCATGCACTGAGTTCCAAGAAGAACGCGCTGCAAGCCTTCGTCAGTTGCATCTTGGCCAGTCACAGGAATCTTGCCTGCTTGACCGTTGCGCTGAAGCACTGCAATTGCTGCGCCGCCCAAGCCATCGTTAGCTGCAGCTACACCAACAAAGTCACCCTTTGCCTTGGTGTACATCTGCTCAAAGATGGTTCCAGCCTTGGTGTTGTCCCAATCTGGCACTGACTGGTCAGCAGCGATTGTGTAACCAGCGTCCTTAATGACCTTCTCGTAACCTTCCTTGAACAAGGTTGCGTTGTTGTCAGTTGGTGAACCATTAAGAAGTGCAACAGGTCCGCTGGTATTTCCATTGTTGGTCATACAGGTAACCAGGCCTTCACCAATCTTGGTGCCCACTGCAACGTTGTCGAATGACACGTAGTAGCTGGCTCCGCCACCGAGGGTTAGTCGGTCGTAGTCAACGACTGGGACGCCTTGGTCGGAAGCCTTCTTGATCACGGCCGCAGCTGATGGGCTGTCGAGGTTCACGATCAGGAGTGAAGTAACACCACTTGCCAACATCTGGTCAGCGATAGTGGCGAACTTTGCCTTGTCACCGTTTGCGTTCTGAATGTCGAATTGAACTCCAGCGCTGTTGAAAGCCTCTTCGAGGAACTTTCGGTCAGCTGTCTCCCAACGTGCCGATGAGGCAGCATCCGGAAGAATGACACCCACCTTTGCGTTGGCATTGCTTGCAGGTGCAGATGCATCACTGCTTCCTGAGTCACTGCTACTACAAGCAGTCATGAGCAATGAGGCGGCAGCGATGCCGACTATTGCTCCGAATAACTTCTTGGACATATGAGCTGTCCTTTCCTCGCAAGATTCCTTGCGTCTATGTTGGTTAGGGACTTCATTCCATGCGTTTGCCCCGACGGAACTCGACTAGACGCCGAGAATCCGATCGATGACTAACTGATCAAGCGCTTCGTTTCCATAGCTTCGCTGCGCGAGTTGCTCTGGATCGAATTGCTCAGCCAGCAACCGGTCGGATGCCTCGCGTGAATACGAGCCAACCGTCGGTACCGCGAGTTCGGTTACACCGGCAAACGCCTGTGCTTCCTTAACGCGGGGATCGTTGTCGAACTCGCGAGCTTTCTCAGCGAGAACGAGATAGGTGCGCATGCACCCCCGTGCGAATTCCCAAATACCTGCACCAAGTTCATTGCGATATGGGCGGCAATCAAAATGCTTGGGACCCGAGTAACCAGTTGATTCCAAAAGGCGCACTAAAAAGAAGTCATCTTTTATGCCTTCTGAACCAAACCTAAAATCTTGGTCATAACGACCAATTTTTTGATCATTGAGATCGATGTGGAAGAGCTTGTCCTGCCAAATGGCTTGAGCAACGCCCTGATAGAAGCTCAGCCCCGCCATGGTTTCGTGCGCGACTTCAGGATTGAGTCCAACCATCTCCGAGTGCTCGAGTTGATTAATGAATGACATCGCGTGACCAATAGTTGGCAAGAATGTGTCGCCTCGCGGTTCATTCGGCTTTGGTTCAATGGCAAATCGAATGTTGTAACCCTTGTCTTTCACGTAACCACAAAGGAAATCAAGGGCTTCTTTGTATCGTGAAAGGGCATCAGCGGGTTCTTTACTCGCTGCGCTTTCTACACCTTCACGTCCTCCCCAAAACACATAAGTCGGTGCACCGAGTTCAGCAGCTACGTCGAGGTTACGTAGCGTTTTTTGAATAGCTAGCCGTCGAACATTGCGATCGTTCGACGTAAATGCACCGTCTTTAAACATCGGATGCCAGAAGAGGTTTGTGGTTGCCATTGAGCACACGATCCCGGTTTCTTCGAGACCTTTCTTGAAGCGATCAAGTTCCTCGCGACGTTGCTTTTCAGGTGCACCAAAAGTCATGAGATCGTCGTCGTGAAACGAAACGCCCCATGCGCCTATTTCTGCGAGTCCGCGAATGAAATCCAGGGAGTCAATTGGCGGTCGGGTTGCTTCGCCAAATGGATCACGTCCGGAATGACCGATTGTCCAGAGCCCAAAAGCGAACTTATGTTCTGGCTTGGGTTCCAAATCGCTCATCGCTCTCATTCCCAGTGCTCGGAATAGATATGTTGTGCGGCACAACATATGGCCCGGCAATCATCCGCACAACAGTTTTGCGAAATTTTTCAAAAAAAACTTGCACGGTTTCCTAGTAATACAAAGGTGAAATCGCTTTCATCGGGACAAGTCGTACAAAGCGCCTCGATAGTTCTGGTAGCGATCCAGTAAGGCCGCGTTGAACTGTGTGGAAACTGGTGCAGCAAGCGTTTGGCCAGATGTATGCCATGTCGGTGGTGCAGCCTCCTGCGACACACACCACGCTGCTTGTTTCGCAGCACCAAGTGCCACGTACTCATCAGGAGTTGGGATGAAGACAGGCTGAGCAAAGATCGTTGCGGCAACCTGAGCGACGGCACGATTCGCTGCAGCACCGCCGATGATCAGGATTCGCTGGGCTACCACGCCTTGCTGCTCCAATGCTTCAACAGCCTCTGCCATTCCCAAGAGCATGCCTTCCACGGCAGCTCGCGCGATATTTGCATCGACGAAATTTGTGCGGGTTATTCCGTGCAGTGAGCCACTTGAATCCGGGAGGTTTGGCGTGCGCTCACCATCGAAATATGGAATTAGTACTAGGCCTTCCGCACCCGACTTGGCACTCAATGCCAGCTCCCCCAGACGTTCAAGTGAGACTCTCAACATCGCAGCAGTCGAGTCGAGAATGCGAGCAGCATTCAGTGTGCACACGAGTGGTAGAAAATTTCCAGTTGCATCAGCAAAGCCAGCGACTATTCCTGTTGGGTCTGCACTTGGAATGCGAGATCCTGCAAATGCTGTTCCCGAGGTGCCAAGTGAAACCACGACGTCACCAGGTTGAACATTGAGGCCAAGCGCAGCCGCCATGTTGTCGCCGGTTCCCGCACCGAGCATCACGCCGTTCGAAGTTTCATATGCAGCCACGCTCGGACCTAAAACCTTCGGTAACTGTGGAACATGTCCCAAAGCTCGCTGAACTAATTCGGATTGATAGCTACCTAAAGCTGGAGACCAATATCCAGTACCCGACGCATCTCCTCTATCCGTATAGAACTCATCAGGTTGACCTGCAAGACACCACGTGAGGTAATCATGCGGCAGCATTAATTTGGCAACTCTCGCAGCATTGTGCGGTTCATTCCGAGCCAACCAACGAATCTTGGAAACAGTGAACGATGCAACTGGAACGCTTCCTACAGCATTCGCCCAGAATTCTGGGCCACCTTCTTCATCGACAAGATCCAAGGCATCCTGCGCAGACCTCGTGTCATTCCAGAGAAGCGCTGGACGAATGACCTGGTCATGCTCATCCAACACGACCATTCCGTGTTGTTGACCGGCAATAGAGATGGCAGTTACGCCGTCCAAAATCCCACTCATTGCAGCTGAGAGAGCCGAGACCCAAATCTCTGGATTTACCTCAGTTGTGTCGGGGTGGGGCGACCGACCCTGACGTACAAGTTCGCCGGTGTGCGCATCTCGTACGACAACCTTGACGGACTGAGTCGATGAATCCACTCCCGCAACAAGGACCATGTCCGAAGGCTAAGACCCAACGGCTCTTAGTTCCACCATTGTGCCAAATGCACACCAAGTTCGTGCCCTGACTTCCATGCGGCTTCCACCTTCGGTCCACCAGCCCATGAATCCCCTGCGAGACCGATGCGATTGCCCTCATCGAAGGAATACAGCTCCGGACGCGCAGATGTTGGCTTGGCGAACGTCCATCGCATTGCCGATGACCACTGCGGATGTTCGGTCAAACCAAGAATTGGCAACAACGCATCGAGTGCTTGTGGAATGACACCTGCTGGATCAGTGAGGTACTGCGCTGCAAGTTCTGGATGAACGTGAGCGACTACTACCGGATCTTCATTGCCACGACGGTGACCATCATTGGCAATCCAAGTGAGCACCGGATGCTCATTCACAAAGATGCCATCGAATTTGGGCAAAGTATCTGGCTCAAACACTGCTGTAACAGCAATTACTGCTTCCCAATCGATTTGATTGAGAATTTCGTGCGTCGATGCGAGCGCAGCATCGATGAATTGCTTTGCCTGAGGATCTGGAACACAGACTGCAACAGCACTGAATGGCTCACCATCAACAACAACGTGATCCTCTTGAACAGAAACCGCTGCAACCTGTGTTGACGGTTGAATCAGCTCAGTAGGAAGTATTTCCGCTTGATGTTCAATGATTGAACGCAAACCATTGGTTGCCGAATAGCGCATCGGGCCAGTTCGAATACCGCTGATGCCTGCAGGAGTTGCGACATGGAAGGCGTCGGTCCATTCTCGAGCGACACCAGTGTCAATCCATAAATTCACAACCGTTGCAAAATCTGGATCTTGCACGGTGAAGTAGGAAGCACCAATATCCGTGATGTGCCCATCGAATGCCGTACCAGATTCGCGAATGCGTCGACTTGCCATTCGCCCGCCAACTACGCGACCGCGATCAATGACGCGAAACGGGACGTTGTGCTGATGAAGCATCCGAGCGCAGGCAATGCCGCTCATCCCTGCACCAATAACGGCAATCGGTAATTGATTAGTCACGAGGGATGCTCGGGTCGCAATCCGTCAAGAACGCGTCAATACGAACTGACTCTTCGGTTTCATTAATCGCCGCAGCCGCGCGCCCAAGAGCCCTCAAGCAGCGCAAAAAACCTTGGTTGCCTTCATGGCTCCATGGCACTGGGCCGTGTCCCTTCCAGCCATTACGGCGCAAAGCATCAAGACCTCGGTGGTAGCCCACACGAGCAAAGGCGTAAGACTCAATCACACGACCGTCCGCCCAAGCGTCATCGCTCATTGCTGCCCACGCCAGTGAGCTTGATGGGTGCCGCGCTGCGACCACTTCATGTGAATCATCTGCAGCAAACGCAGAGATCACGTCGGTTTCAACAGGAAGCAAGGTTGGTGGTGGTCCGCCCAGAAGGTCTTTACTGATATCCATAAGGCAAGAGTGCCAGTGCGACCCCGTAAATGAAAATGCCGGGCGATTACTGCCCGGCATTCTCGTATAACACTGAGACTTACTTGATTGACGTTCCAGTTGAACGAAGGTCTTCGCAACCCTGAGCAACGCGAGCAGCCATGCCCGCTTCGGCCAACTTGCCGTATGCGCGTGGGTCGTACTGCTTCTTGTTTCCGACTTCACCGTCAATCTTCAACACACCGTCGTAGTTCTTAAAGATGTGGTCAGCAATTGGGCGAGTGAATGCATATTGGGTGTCAGTGTCGATGTTCATCTTCACGACGCCGTAGTCGAGGGCTTCGCGAATTTCGCTCAACAGCGACCCTGAACCGCCATGGAAAACCAGATCAAATGGTTTGTCGACGCCGTACTTTGCTCCTACTGCCTTCTGAATGTCATGAAGAATATGTGGGGTCAGCACTACGTTGCCTGGCTTGTAGACACCGTGCACGTTGCCGAAAGTCGCGGCGACCATATAGCGACCGCGCTCACCAAGCCCCAGAGCGGCAGCTGTTGCAAGACCATCTTCTTCTGATGAGAAGAGCTTTGCATCGTGACTGGCTTCAATGCCATCTTCCTCGCCGCCCACAACTCCGATTTCAATTTCAAGAATGATGTTTGCCGCATGGCAGGCATCGAGCAACCGCTGCGAAATCTCCATGTTCTGCGCAAGTGGCACAGCTGAGCCATCCCACATATGTGACTGGAACAGTGGCTCGAGTCCCTTGTTCACGCGCTCCTGCGAAATCGCAATGAGTGGCTCCATGAAGCTGCCGAGCTTGTCGATTGGGCAGTGGTCGGTGTGCAACGCGAAATTCACGTTGTAGCTCTTTGCAATTGAGTGTGCGAACTCAGCAAGTGCTGCAGCTCCTGCGACCATGTCTTTGACGCCTTGGCCTGATGCGAATTCTGCGCCACCCCATGAAACCTGGATGATGCCGTCGCTCTCTGCTTCAGCAAAGCCGCGCATTGCCGCGACAATGGTCTGCGAGGAGGTGCAGTTGATTGCGGGGTAAGCAAACTTGCCAGCCTTAGCTCGATCGAGCATCTGGGCGTAAACCTCTGGGGATGCGATGGGCATAACTCACTCCTAGATCAGTAGTAGTGCACACATTCTTCCATTCCCTGTAAGCGTTTTCAATAGCGGGCTCGCAGGTGTCCTATATGAGGCTTATGCCGCGAGTTTGCGCACAGATGGAGCCGCAAGCGACGCGGCTATTGCAAGGAATGCCGTAATCGCCGCAATAAGAAAGGCACCTTGTAATCCGATGGCAGCAGCAAGTGGGCCTGCCAATGCCAAGCCAAGTGGCCCAAGCATTAATGAGCCCATCGCGTCATAAGCACTCACCCGTGAGAGCGACTCACGTGGAATGTGCGTCTGTAATGCGGTGAACCACAAGACGCCGAGTGATTCATAGGCAATGCCAAGTGCCAATGCAGCCAGTGCGATTAGCCATAACGGCAGAGCTAATGACAGGAACACGAGTAGCACTGGGAGTGCGAATGTTAAAGACATCGCAAAGACCATTGGACGTTTCACTTGAAGTTTCGATACCAAGAACGCACCGAGAAGCAGTCCGAGCGACTCACAGGCCAACACGGCTGACCAGCCAGCCGCACCTCCGTAGTGTTCAACTGCAAGCACTGGACCAAGCACCTCAAGTGAACCTCGCCCAGCAAGCAAGACAACTGAGAATGCCGCGACAATCACGACTACCCAGCGATAAGAGATAAATACTCGCCAACCTTCAGCAAGATCACCCAACATTGATTCACCTGAATCATGCGGTTTCGCAATATGTCTGATTGTGAAAATCAACCACGCGGAAATGAGAAAACTCGAAGCATCAATCGCTATTGCTAAACCAGGCCCGAATAGCGCAACGAGAATGCCACCTAGTGCACTGCCCAAAATGAGCCCACCATTAGACGCGATACTCAAATATGCATTGGCTGGCTGAAGGAATTCATCCTCAACCGCATCGGGCACCATGCCTGCATATGCAGGCCACCACAATCCATTGAGGCATCCTGCAATGGCACCAAGAATTGCTAACGAGAGCACCGTCGCACTGTCGGTAAAGAACAACACCGCAATAGTCATCACCACTACGCCAAGCACGGTGTCACTCAATGCAATCACTTTTGCTCGGCCTAAACGATCCGCGATCACACCGCCAAAAGGCAACACCAAAATAAGCGGGATTGCTTGAGCCGCAAGCACGATGCTCAGTGACGTTGCATCTGTTCCTGGAATTGCAAGAACACCAAACGCCAAAGCAATTGGCGCAATACCGTTACCAAGATTGCTGATGAAGCGCGAAATGAAGATACGGCGGTACGTCTGAATTCGAAGCACTGAATTCGCGGGTATTAATCGGGCAAGCATGCGCTACGCCAATGGCCAGTTATGTTGCCGGATCCATGCATGCATCGCAATCGCCGCAGCGGCGCCAACATTCATTGAACGGGTCGATCCATATTGAGTGATCTCGAAAAGTCCATCGCATGCAGCGCGGGCATCATCTGATAACCCAGTGCCCTCCTGCCCAAAGAGCAAGACGCACTGCTTGGGAAGGTCTGCCGTTTCTAATGGCACCGATCCTTCAATGTTGTCCAAGCCAAGAATTGGTAAACCTTCAGACTTTGCCCACTGCTGAAAATCGTGTGGTGTTTCGTGATGACGCACATGTTGATAACGATCAGTGACCATGGCTCCGCGACGATTCCAACGCTTTTTACCCACGATGTGAATTTCTTTGGCAAGAAATGCATTGGCAGTACGAACGATCGAACCAATATTGAAATCATGTTCAAGATTTTCAATCGCCACATGAAATCCATGACGTCGCTTGTCTAGTTCGGCAACGATCGCATCCATACGCCAATAGCGGAACTCATCAACAACATTGCGGCGGTCGCCTTGCTCCAGAAGTTCGGGATCAAAATGATCATCCGTTGGCCACGGAAAAGGATGTGGGCCAACTCCTATCGAGATGTCATGGGGATCCACGCCTGCGACGATAGCCTGCGGGAGTGAACTTCGTGATGGCAGCCGCTACGTCCGTGCAAGCTCTTGGTCCAAGCTGGATGGATCCTCAACAGCTCATCAACAATCTTGGTGATGTTGCGTTCTGGGTGGTGCTTGGCATCATCTTCGCTGAATGCGGGATTCTCCTTGGGTTCTTCTTGCCTGGCGATTCGCTGCTGTTCATCACCGGGCTATGCATTGCCAGCGGGATCATTAGTGTGAATATCTGGGTTGCGGTGATCTTGTTGATCATTGTGGCAATTGCCGGCAACCTCACGGGGTACTGGATTGGCTACAAAGCAGGCCCCGCACTCTTCAAGAAGCCAGACTCAAAACTTTTCCGCAAGGAATACGTCGAGAAGACACACGGATTCTTTGAAAAATACGGAGCTCGAGCAATTATTTTGGCCCGTTTCGTTCCTATCGTGCGCACTTTCATTACAGCAGTTGCTGGTATCGGTCGTATGAATTTCCGCGAGTACTTCGTCTACAGCTCTATCGGTGCGGTGTTGTGGGCTGGTCTGGTGACCATCGCTGGGTACTTCCTAGGCGACATCGACGTCGTGAAGAACAACATAGAAAAGGTGTTGATTCTGATCGTTTTGCTCAGTGTCATTCCGATTGTGATCGAATTTATTCGACACAAGCGGCAACACCGCGCTTAACAATTGTTGTTAAGCAAGACCAAGGTCTGCAAGTGAATACGCAGCACGGTATTCGTAGCCCGCATCAATAACCTTCGGGCCCGCACCGCGATCAACAATCACCGCAACAGCAATCGTGTTGGCGCCAACTTCATCGAGAGCTTCCACGGCTGTCAGCACAGAACCACCAGTCGTCGATGTGTCTTCAACTGCGAGCACGTTCTTGCCAGTGACATCTGGACCTTCAATGCGACGCTGGAGGCCATGAGCCTTGCCTTCTTTACGCACCACGAATGCATCAAGGACCTTGCCTCTGCGAGCTGCATCATGAAGCATCGCCGTGGCAACTGGATCCGCGCCAAGGGTCAGCCCGCCCACAGCGTCATAGTTGAGATCAGCAGTGAGCTCATTCATCACGGCACCCACGAGCGGGGCGGCCTGGCCATCCAACGTGACTCGACGAAGGTCGACGTAATAGTCAGCCTCTTTGCCGCTCGAAAGAATGACCTTGCCGTGCACGACGGCACGTTCGATGATCAACTGACGCAGTTTTTCCCAAGATTCTGAAGGCACGGATGAATCCTAGGGGAACCTTCCTGCGTCCAAGACTGGTGGCGACATACCGTAGGCAGGTGCGCAGACTCCTGGTCCTCCTCATAGCAGTGGCTGTGGGTCTTGGCCTGGCCGCGCCCGCGGGAGCTGTCGTGAATGGGGCTGCCTCAACCCCGGGCACTTTCGGATTCCTCGTTGCTCTGCTGGACACCTCCCGCATGACCACTCAAAGTGCCTTCCAATCACAGTTTTGCGGCGGGTCTCTCACCACTCCAACCACGGTCGTCACGGCTGCCCATTGTGTTGTTGATCAACAATCTGGTGCCCGAGACCTTCCGACGAGTGTGATGGTGGGAATCGGTCGGTCACTCAATGATCCAGCGGTTCGCACGGTTGCCGTTTCGCTCATCACGGTTCACCCCAATTACACCATTGCAAACGGTGAAAATGATCTTGCCGTGTTGACCCTCGCCGTCCCCGTTACAGACATCCCCACCATCAAGCCGATCACTGCCTCTGAGACCGCAACAATGGAATCACCTGGAACAAAGGTCACCGTTGCGGGATGGGGTGCATTGAGTTCTTTTGGAAAGACTTTTAGCGATGTATTTCGAGTTGGAGATCTCGAACTCATGCCGGCCGCAACCTGCGGACAGGGGCTCAACACAACAGTGAATGGTGTCAGATTCTTAGCGTATCAACCAGGTGAAGCGAACTCCGCAGTGATGCTCTGCGCTATTGGAGTATCCGCTAACAACAGGATTATTGATAGCTGTAACGGAGACTCTGGTGGTCCTCTTGTAGCTGGAGACGGTGAAGCTCAACGGTTGGTTGGCGTTGTGAGTTGGGGAATTAACTGCGCCACTCGACATCCTGGCGTTTACACAAAACTTTCAGCAATGACTGACTTTCTTAACATGACAGGTGCGATGGGTGCTTCAGCGCCACCTCAACTGTCGCTCACTCCTCTCAATCAACGTGTGCGAGTGACATTTGCCAAAGTTTCGCCAAATACGAACTTCGCTGCGTTCACAGCCACAGTAGTTGGAAGCACGACCGAACAGTGCTCGGCGGCAGCAACGACCGACGGGCGTGCTGCATCATGCGACATCACGGGCTTAACAAATGGAACCCCGTATGTCATTACCGCCACTGGAACCGCCTCGAATGGAATTTCAACTGCCAGCCTTTCGCAAACTTCAACTCCAATTGCTGTCCCTTACGCTGGACGGATCAAAACCTCTGTCATCAAGGGATCACAGATCTCACTGACAACAAGCCCGACCGTCAGCACAACTCAATTACTGGGTGAGCGAGTTGCTTGTCTTCCTGTTACCGGTGGAAGTGGACAAAGCGCGAAAGTCATGAAGGGTAGATCCGTTGTGAAACGGTTATCCCCTGGCGATTATCTGTGTGCAGTTACTGCCCGCAATGAAGTTGGTTCCGCTCGGGGCCCCGAACGTCTCATTCATATAGGCGCATAACCGATAACGTTTTGTTATGGATCGACGTAACCCGCCGCTTGTTTCCCGGATGGCCCCTCATTCGACTTCCATCTTCGGCGAGATGTCAAAACTCGCATTGGACCTTGGCGCGATCAACCTGGGCCAAGGGTTTCCGGATACCGATGGACCCCAGGAGTTGAAGGATGCCGCATGGCGCGCAATTACTGACGGGCGCGGAAACCAATATCCCCCTGTACATGGAGTTCCCACTCTTCGATCGGCCATCGCTGACCACCAAAAGCGCTTTTACGGACTTGCACTTAACCCAGACACTGATGTGGTCGTGACGACGGGAGCATCTGAAGCACTCGCTGCTTCCATGCTGGCGTTAGTGGAACCTGGTGATGAAGTAATCCTGTTTGAACCTTGGTTCGACGTCTACGAGGCCATCGTTGACCTGGCTCACGGCATTCGCGTTGGTGTGCCCATGAATAGTAATGGGTTGCGACCGAATCTCGAGCGGCTTTCAACTGCGATCACTGCGCGCACGCGTGTGATCTTGCTGAACTCGCCACACAATCCAACGGGAACCGTTTTCACTCGTGAAGAACTTCAGTGGGTGGCTGACCTTGCGATCAAGCACGATCTCATTGTGATTTCCGACGAAGCGTATGAACATCTGTGGTTTGACGAATCGCGACACATTCCCATTGCCACATTGCCAGGAATGTTTGAACGCACCATCACCGTTGGTTCAGGTGGCAAGACATTTTCATTCACTGGTTGGAAAATCGGATGGGCTAGCGGACCTGCCGACTTGATAGGTGCCGTGCGCACAGTGCGCCAACATCTCTCTTATGTTTCCGGCGGCCCTTTTCAATGGGCAATTGCCGAAGGCCTTGCATTTCCAGATACCTACTTTGAGAATCTGCGATCTGATTTACTCATGAAGCGAGATCTCCTTGGTTCTGGATTGCGTGAACTTGGCTTTGATGTGATCACTCCACAGGGGACTTACTTCATTACTACTGACGTCCGACCACTCGGTTTTACAGACGGCCTTGAGTTCTGTCGTGAAATTCCGCATACAGCTGGCGTTGTTGCCATTCCGCACCAAGTGTTTTGTGCCGATGTTTCGATCGGTGCCCCTTTTGTTCGCTGGGCATTTTGCAAGCAACCAGCAGTGTTACAAGGGGCACTCGATCGAATGGCTTCAACCTTTACACCGTGACGGTGAGTTCCGACCCATCACTTGCTACACCGATATGCACAGTGTCTCCATCATGAGCCTGGCCACTAAGAATGACCTTGGCCAACTTGTCACCGATTGCCGTTTGCACAAGGCGACGTAATGGTCGAGCACCATAAGCGGGATCAAAGCCCTTGTTGACCAACCAGAGCTTTGCATCTTCAGAAAGATCAAGCGTGATGCGTCGATCTTCAAGGCGCTGCTGCAACGCAGCGATCTGAATATCGGCCACCTTCGTAAGCTGAGCGCGATCCAGCGGCTCGAAGGTGATCATGCCGTCGAGGCGGTTCAAAAATTCCGGTCGGAACTGCTGACGTACAACAGCAAGCACTTGCTCCTTACGCTCTTCAAAAGGCACATCAGTTTCAATGAGGAATTGACTTCCCATGTTTGACGTGAGAATCAGAATCACATTGCGGAAATCGACAGTACGACCTTGTCCGTCGGTGAGACGACCATCATCAAGCACCTGCAACAGGATGTCGAAGACTTCTGGGTGCGCCTTCTCAACTTCGTCGAGCAACACCACCGAATAAGGGCGACGGCGCACTGCTTCCGTGAGCTGACCACCCTCTTCGTAACCCACATAACCTGGAGGAGCGCCAACCAATCGCGAAACCGAATGCTTCTCGGAATATTCACTCATGTCGATGCGCACCATCGCGCGCTCATCATCGAACAAGAATTCCGCAAGTGCCTTAGCAAGTTCAGTCTTTCCTACACCCGTTGGTCCAAGGAACATAAATGAACCTGTTGGGCGGTTCGGATCTGAAATACCGGCCCGCGCACGACGGACGGCATCACTGACCTCTTGCACCGCTTCATGTTGACCGATTACTCGCTTGCCGAGTTCTTCTTCCATCCGCAGCAATTTCGCAGTTTCACCTTCAAGAAGGCGACCTGCGGGAATACCCGTCCAAGCTGCAACAACCTCAGCAATATCGTCAGCCGTAACTTCTTCCTTCACCATCGCTGAACGCTCATTGGCTTCACTTGTTACTCGAGCAAGCTCTTCATCAAGCCCCGGGATCTCTGCATAGAGAATTCGGGAAGCCTGCTCGAAATCTCCTTCACGCTGAGCGCGTTCCGCGATCGCCCTCAGGTCATCGATTCGCACCTTGATTTCACCTACGCGATCAAGGCCAGCCTTTTCGGTATCCCAACGAGCACGCAAACCTTTGAGTTCTTCATCTTTATCAGCGATTTCATCGCGAATCTTTTTTAGGCGATCCTTGGATGGCTCATCGGTTTCCTTGGCAACTGCCAGCTCTTCCATGCGAAGACGATCCACTTGGCGTTGCAGCACATCGATCTCTACTGGAGATGAGTCAATTTCCATCCGAAGGCGAGATGCGGACTCATCCATCAGATCGATAGCTTTGTCTGGCAGGAATCGGGCCGTGATGTAGCGGTCAGACAGCGTTGCGGCAGCTACCAAGGCGGAGTCAGAGATGACAACCTTGTGATGGGCCTCGTACTTTTCTTTAATACCGCGCAAAATTGCGATGGTGTCTTCAACCGATGGTTGATTCACCAGTACTTGCTGAAAACGGCGCTCAAGAGCAGCATCCTTTTCAATGTATTGGCGATACTCATCAAGTGTTGTCGCACCAATCATGCGCAGTTCACCACGAGCGAGCATTGGCTTGAGCATGTTTCCGGCATCCATCGCACCTTCGCCGCCAGCGCCTGCGCCAACAACGGTATGAAGCTCATCGATGAAGGTGATGATTTGGCCATCAGATTCCTTGATTTCATCAAGGACAGCCTTCAATCGCTCTTCAAACTCACCGCGGTACTTCGCGCCAGCAACCATTGCTCCCAGATCTAGGGAGTACAAGGTTTTACCTTGTAGCGATGTCGGAACATCACCTTCAACAATACGTCGAGCAAGACCTTCGACCACTGCGGTCTTACCGACTCCAGGCTCGCCGATCAGTACTGGATTGTTCTTGGTGCGGCGTGAAAGCACTTGAATCGTGCGACGCACTTCCTCATCACGACCAATAACTGGATCGATCTTTCCTTCGCGGGCTCGAGCAGTGAGGTCAATGCCAAACTTCTCGAGTGCTTGGAAGGTTTGTTCTGGATCTTGAGATGTCACGCGTGCTGACCCCCGTACATTTTGTAGTGCATCAATAAGTGCAGTTGGCGTTGCGCCAACCTGAGCGAGTCGATCACTGACTCCAACGCCACCATCTTTGGACAAGCCGATGAGGAGGTGTTCTGTGCTGACATATTCATCTCCGCGTTCTTTCGCGAGATCTTGTGCAGCATTGAGCACCTTGTACGTGGCATTACTGAGTTGCGGAGATGAAACAGATGTTCCACTTGCGCTTGGAAGTGCATCAAGTGCCTGCCGAATTTGTGCAGTAAGTGCGGATACATCAGCGCCAACCGCATCGAGCAGGGCGCTGGCAATGCCTTCACCTTGTTGAAGTAAGGAATCAAGTACATGCAGCGGCTCTACTTGCGGATTGCCTTTCGCAGCGGCGATGCGCACAGCAGCGCCAAGAGCATCCTGGCTTTTTGTTGTGAATTGAATGTCCATCGTTGTCTTTCCTTATCGCTGGGAGCGCCGGTTAGGGCGCCACACCACAAGTGCAGTCGAGGACTTCTCCTTGTGAAATTCGCGCAATTGCGTCCGCAGCACTTCAACTTCTTCTTGCAGCACAAGAATTCGTCGAATGCCTTCAAGGGAAAGACCTTCGGAAGAGAGATCCGCGATCTCTCGCAAATGCGCGATATCTCGCGCTGAGTAAAGCCGGTTTCTTCCACCAACTCGTGTTGGTGACACCAGACCTAATCGGTCGTATTGGCGCAGGGTTTGTGGATGCAAACCAGCAAGCTGCGCCGCAACCGAGATGGCGAAGACTGGATGGTCATCGGCTACCTGGAAGCGATCCATTTCACTGTCCTGCCAAAGTCATGAGATCTCGGCGAGGGTCGTGATCCTCAGTGAGACCTGCGTAGGTTTCAAGGGCCACCCGTGCTTCATCGCTGAGCTTCTGAGGCACTGCAACTTCAACGGTGACAAGAACATCTCCTTGCTTTCCGTCTTTTCGCTTAATTCCTTTGCCCTTCACCCGGAAAGTTTTCCCTGTGGTCGTGCCGGCTGGAATTTTCAACGTGACGTTGCCATCACGCGGAGTAGGCACGGTGATCTGTGAACCCAAGGCTGCTTCGCTGAAGGTCACTGGAGCAGTGAACGTGATGTTGTCACCTTTGCGTGTAAACAGTGGGTGCGCTGCCACATGGATATTCACCATAAGGTCACCGGCTGGGCCACCTCGCTCACCTGGTGTTCCTTTACCTGCCAAACGAATACGTGCATCGTCTTTTACCCCGGCAGGAATGCGGGCTTGCACAGTCCGAGTTTTCATCGCTCGCCCTGCACCGCGGCACGCGGTGCAGGGGTCATCAATGAGTTGGCCGCGGCCTCGACATGTCGGACAGGTTTCAGGGAAGGCAAACCCGCCGGCATTACGTGCAACTTGACCTTGACCACCGCAACTTGGGCAGGTGTGAGGCATCGTTCCTGGCTTTGCGCCCGTTCCGCGACAGCTGTCACAGGCTGCCTCAGTGCGTAGATTCAACGGCACAGTTACGCCGTCAAGAGCATCATCGAAACTGAGGTTCAACTCGGTTTCTAGATCCTCTCCGCGACGTGGCTGTGGAGAACGTGCACCACCGCGACCCCGGTTGAAAATCCCGCCGAGAAGATCGCTGAAGTCACCGCCCTGCCCGCCGAAGAGGTCATCCATATTGACGTTATACGAACCGCCACCTGGTGCACCTGCGCCATAACCGCCCGGTCCAAATCCACCTGAAGCAAACATCGTGCGAGCTTCGTCGTACTCTCGGCGCTTGTCTGTGTCAGACAAAATGTCATAGGCCTCGGAAACTTCTTTGAATTTCTCTTCAGCCTTTGGATTGTCTGGATTCTTATCCGGATGCAATTCACGGGCTAGCTTGCGGTACTTCTTTTTGATCTCATCAGCTGTGGCATCCTTGCTCACACCTAATGAGGCGTAGAAGTCCTTTTCAAGCCAATCCTTATTCACAATTCTTCCTTGCTTAGTCCGTTCCAGCTACGGCTACCCGAGCTGGGCGAAGCACTCTTCCTGCGTATCGGTAACCAACTTGGTACACCGAAATCACGGTTGGTTCTGCAACTGCATCATTTGATTCACTCGTAAGTGCTTCATGCACTCCGGGATCAAATGGTTCATTTGCTTGGCCAAAGGTTTCAAGGCCGAGCTTCGTGCAAGTTGCTTCAAGTGACTCACCAATGGTTTTGAACGCACCTTCGAGTTCGCCGTGTTCACGTGCCCGATTGATGTCGTCAAGCAATGGGAGCAATTCATTGAGCACACCACCGATTGCGTTTTCGCGACTTACTTCTCGGTCACGATCAACACGCTTGCGGTAGTTGGCGTATTCCGCATGCACTCGCTGAAGGTCACCCGTGAGTTCTGCAACCTTGGCTTCCACTTCATTGATTTCACCTTCGACCTCTGCGCCTTCTTCTGGTACGTCAGCAGTTTCCTGCTGACGTACCTCGAAGGTGTCCGGATCGATGCGGCGTTTATCGGTTACCCGAACGCCTACTTCGTCGGTTTCGTCGGTGTTCACTTGGTTTCGTCCTCATCAACAATCTCTGCGTCAACAACGTCGTCATCGTTATCCGCCTGTGCGTCGCCACCTGCTGCATCAGCAGCTGCAGTTGCTTCGTACATCGCTGCACCGAGTGCCTGGCTTGCTTGAGCAACCTTTTCGGTCGCTTCACGCATTGCTGGCAGATCATTGGCTTCGATTGCCTTCTTGAGCTCATCAAGAGGGCCGTCGACATTAGCCTTTGCATCAGCTGGCACCTTGTCGGCGTTGTCTGCCAAGAACTTTTCAGTCTGGTAGACCAATGACTCTGCAGTGTTCACCACTTCAGCTTCTTCTCGACGAGCCTTGTCTTCATCAGCATGTGCTTCTGCATCACGCATCATTCGATCGATGTCGTCCTTGCTGAGGGCTGAACCACCGGAGATAGTCATCGACTGCTCCTTGCCCGTTGCGCGGTCCTTTGCCGAAACATGCACGATGCCGTTGGCGTCGATATCAAAGGTCACTTCGATCTGAGGGATACCGCGTGGAGCTGGTGGCAAACCTGTGAGTTCAAAGGTTCCAAGCCGCTTGTTGTAAGCAGCCATCTCGCGCTCACCCTGGTACACCGAGATCAACACTGATGGTTGGTTATCTTCAGCAGTCGTAAAGGTTTCTGATCGCTTGGTTGGGATAGTGGTGTTGCGCTCAATGAGCTTGGTCATCACTCCGCCCTTGGTTTCAATTCCAAGTGACAGTGGAGTCACATCGAGGAGAAGGACATCCTTCACCTCACCCTTAAGCACGCCAGCCTGAAGTGCTGCGCCAATAGCAACGACTTCGTCGGGGTTTACACCCTTATTTGGTTCCTTGCCGGTTTCGGCCTTCACCAATTCGCTCACCGCTGGCATACGCGTTGATCCACCAACAAGAACAACCTGATCGATGTTCTTGATGTCGATGCCGGCGTCCTTCAGCACTGCACGAACAGGCTTCTTAGTGCGCTCAAGAAGATCTGCGGTCATCTGCTCAAACTGTGAGCGCGAGATCGTTTCTTCCAAGTGCAATGGGCCTTCTGCACTTGCAGTGATATACGGCAAATTGATTGATGTGTTCATCGAGCTTGAGAGTTCGATCTTTGCTTTTTCTGCTGCTTCACGAAGACGCTGCATTGCCATCTTGTCTTTCGACAAGTCGACACCATGAGCGTTCTTGAATGAGGTCACCATCCAGTCAACAACTGCGTTATCCCAGTCGTCGCCACCAAGATGGTTGTCACCGCTGGTTGCCTTGACTTCAACAACTCCATCGCCGATTTCGAGGAGTGATACGTCGAAGGTTCCGCCACCGAGGTCGAAAACCAAAATGGTTTGCTCAACGTCACCCTTGTCGAGGCCATATGCAAGTGCTGCAGAAGTTGGCTCATTAATAATGCGCAGAACATTGAGTCCTGCGATCTCGCCAGCTTCCTTGGTTGCCTGACGTTCAGCATCGCTGAAGTACGCAGGAACGGTGATGACGGCATCAGTGACGTTCTCACCGAGGTAGGCCTCAGCATCGCGCTTCAACTTCATCAAGGTGCGAGCACTGATTTCTTGCGGGGTGTACGCCTTGCCGTCAATGTCGACAGTCCAGCTGGTACCCATGTGGCGCTTGACCGACCGAATGGTGCGATCAACGTTGGTCACAGCTTGGCGCTTGGCAACTTCACCAACGAGCACCTCACCGTTCTTTGCGAAAGCCACAACGGACGGAGTGGTCCGAGCACCTTCAGCATTAGCGATGACGACGGGTTCTCCGCCTTCGAGAACTGAGACAACGGAGTTGGTTGTACCCAGGTCGATACCTACTGCACGGGACATAGCTGTCGTACTCCTTCATAGTTACCTGGCCGGGATGGCCAGAAGTTCAATAGCTCAAGTCTCCTCACCCTGAGGCCCTGTTGCAAGTCCTGCATCAGATCCTTTGAGTCGAGTGGACTCATATCTATACAACTCAGGTACCGCAGGTTTCATTCCCGGCATCTTCAGGTTCTTAGAGTGATCTGTGTCACATAAAACAAAAGCCGCCCCGAGGGGCGGCTGATGCGAAGGGCTTTTAGATCGAAGTGCGATGGAAATTCGCGAACGACCGGCTCGGGGTTGGTCCGCGCTGACCTTGGTAGCGCGAGCCGTACTTTTCCGAGCCGTATGGATGTTCGGCTGGGCTCGACAGACGAAACAAACACAACTGCCCGATCTTCATCCCTGGGTAGAGCAGGATCGGCAGGTTCGCAACATTTGCCAGCTCAAGGGTGACGTGCCCAGAAAAGCCAGGGTCGATGAAACCAGCAGTTGAGTGCGTGAGCAGGCCCAGACGACCAAGAGAGGACTTTCCCTCTAGGCGGCCAGCCAAATCATCAGGAAGTGACACCACTTCATAGGTTGAGCCCAGTACGAATTCCCCAGGGTGCAGCACAAAAGGCTCATCGCCTTCAGGCTCAATCAAGCGGGTCAACTCAGGCTGCTCAGTGCGAGGATCGATATATGGGTACTTGTGGTTCTCAAACACTCGAAACCATCGGTCTAAGCGCACATCGATGCTCGACGGCTGAATCATCGCCTCGTCATAAGGCTCAACAGCAACGCGGCCCGAAGTAATCTCGGCCTTGAAATCTCCATCTGAAAGCAGCACGGGACGAGGTTATCTAACCTCGGTCTTTATTGCACAGACGACCGGGGTTAATTCAGTGCAACTCACAGCACAGCACGGCAAAGTGCGAGGACATCGTCAAGTAGTTCGAAGCTGAGACAGGCAGTCCGATGGGATGCCAAACTGCGGAGTTACTGCTTGCCCGGGACGCCGAGACGTCCATCACCAGCATCCAGCAGCATCGCCATCCACCATGAGACCTCGGTGGCCGTCAACGTAGGGAGCCGCACCATGCAGACCGGGATCTTGAACGACGTCCGGATTGTCGACCTTTCGGACGGCATCGCCGGCCCGACGGCCACCATGGTGCTCGCCGAGGCAGGCGCCGACGTCGTACTCGTGGAGCCACCAGGTGGAGTGACCACCCGTTCCCTGCCGGGCTTCAAGACCTGGAACCGCAGCAAGCAATCTGTCGTGCTGGACGTGCATGAGTCCGCTGGCCGCGAGCGCCTCGACGCGTTGCTGGCCGGCGCGGACGTGCTAGTCCACTCGCTCTCGCCGACCAAGGCACGCGAGCTCGGGCTCGATGATGCCTCGCTGGCCGCCGCCCATCCGCATCTCATCGCCTGCTCGGTGCTCGCGTGGCCGGCGAACCATCCCGATGCGGAGCTGCCGGTCGACGACCTGCTCGCGCTCGCGCGCATGGGCGTGCTCGACGAGCAGCAGGGCCTGCGTGAGGGCCCCATCTACGTGCGCTTCCCACTGGGCAGCTGGGGCGCGGTCTGGCTTGCCGCCATGGGGATCATGGCCCGGCTCATCGTCCGTGGCCGCACAGGCTCGGCCGGCCCGATACATACAAGCCTGGTGCAAGGCGCCCTGATCCCGATGATGATGCACTGGTCGCGGGCGGAAACGCCGTCCGACGCCCTTCGGATCGGTATGCCCAAGGGGAACATGCAGGCCTCGCTCTTCGAATGCTCCGACGGGCGCTGGGTGCACGCGATGCAGCCGGCCCCGTGGGGCACCCCGCTCATGGACGAGGCGCTGGGCGAGCTGGGACCGGAAGCCGTCGAGGAGGGTGCGACCCTCGCCGCGACTGGCCTCTGGGGGGACATGACTCTGGTACGCAAGGCGTTCCTGCGCCGGACGGCGCAGGCCTGGCTCGACAACGCCTGGGCCAACGACCGACCGGCGCAGGGCGCGTTCGAGGTGGGCGCGATCCTCGGCGACGAGCAGGCACGCATCAACCGCTACGTCATCGAACTGGATGACCCGGAGGCCGGGCGCATCACGGTGCCCGGGCTGCCGCTGACCTTGGACCCTCCGACGCAGGTGCGCTGGCCCGCGCCGGCGCTCGGCCAGCACCAGGATGCGGCAGGAGCCGACTGGGCTCCGAGGGAGGCTCCAGTGGCCGAGGCCACGAGCCAGCGCTACCCGCTGGCCGGCTTGAAAGTGCTGGACTTCGGCAACTACCTGGCCGGCCCGCTCGGCCCGATGCTGCTGGCCGACCTCGGCGCCGATGTCATCAAGGTCGAGGCCACCACTGGCGACCCGATGCGCTGGGGGGATTGGCCCTTCGCCGGCTGCCAGCGCGGCAAGCGCACCATCGCGGTTGATCTCAAGTCACCTGACTCGCGCCCCGTGCTCGAATCGCTTGTGCGATGGGCCGACGTCGTCCACCACAACCTGCGCATGCCCGCCGCTCGCCGCCTGGGCCTGGACTCCGCGTCGCTGCGGAAGATCAACCCCGATCTCGTCTTCTGCCACACGAGCTCCTACGGCCCGAAGGGGCCGCGCGCCGATTGGCCTGGCTATGACCAGCTGTTCCAGTCGTCCTGCGGCTGGGAGGTTGCCGGCGCCGGCGAGGGCAACCGGCCGATGTGGCACCGCTTCGGCTTCATGGACCACCAGTGCGCGATGTCGTCGGTGGTCTCCACACTGCTCGCGGTCTACGAGCGCGACCGCACCGGCCGCGCTATCGATGTGGCCGGCTCGCTGCTCGGACCCGGCGTGCTCACCACGAGCGAGACCTACCTGCAGGCCGACGGCACGCTCGCACCGATGGCCCGGCTCGACCACGACCAGATGGTCACCACGCCCGGTGCCCGCCTGCTCATTTGCTCGGATGCGTGGATCGCTGTGGCCGCGCATCGCGACGACCAGGTTGCGCGCCTGTGCGAGGTGCTCGGCGTGGTCGCCCCGGACTCGCTTCCGAAGGCCGCCGCCGACCGCGCATCCGGCGAACTACTCCACGCGCTCGCAGCAGCAGACGTACCGGCCGAGCTCGTGCGGCTCGACAACAAGAACTCCTTCTTCGACGACCCGGCCAACCAGGAGATCGGGTTGGTTGTCTCCTACCAGCACGGCGCCTGGGGCCGTCTCGAGCAGCCGGGCGCAATGTGGGACTTCGGCGACCTCGACACGAGGTTCGACTATGCGCCGCCGCTGCTCGGCGAGCACACCGTCGAAGTGCTGCGCGAGATCGGCTTCGACGAGGCCGGCATCGATGGGCTGCTCGCCGCGCAGGTGGTCAAGACCGCCTAGCGACAAGGCAGAGTTATCGCCGGCGGAGGCGACCCGACAAAGAGCCATTCCGCGACGTTGTCTGGGAACGTGTCTTTCGTTTCACCCGTCCAAGCCACGTGAAGCGCTCTTGGTTAACACGCCTACTTATTGCACCGATGGCTCTTCTTGTCATCGGAATAATTCCGACTACGGCACAGGCTGCTTCATCGCTGAATGCAGGCACAGTCTCAACGAATGTTGCTGAATTCCGTCAGGACATTCGTGGCCTCTTGAATTCCTACTACTCGAAATACGGCAGCCGTTTGTCTCCAACTGAACAAACACACATGACTAGTCTTATAAAACAAGTTGATACTGAGCTTGCGATAGTTCAATCAAAATCACAAGTCATTGCAAAACTCTCACAGCAGCAAGCGCCTAAGTCTAAACAACTCGCAGCAGCCCGTTCAGCAGCTAAGGCTTTCGACACTGCTTACTCACACGCAATGACGAGCTTGGAGCAAGTTCAACCATTGCTACAGCCAAAACTTTCACTTTTCGAAGCGTTGCGAGCGAAATCTGATTTAGACCAGTCTCTGCAAACGTTCGAAACCTTAGGCACGCAACTACACGCTCTGGCCGGCTAACTAATCGTGTTCTTTCGAACTACGCAATCGCTTTGTTTCCCCGCGCGACTTCTTTGCGTTAAGTCGACGTTCGTTTGATCCCTTTGTTGGTCGCGTTGCTTTGCGTGTTCGCGCAGGTGGCGCAATGGCTTCGCGCAGAAGTTGTGCCAAACGCAGCTCAGCAGTCTTTCGATTCTGTAATTGAGACCGTTGTTCTGAGGCCGTAATTGTGATGCAGCCGTCTACTAACTTCGACTTCAAATTTTTCAATGCTCGTTCGCGTAGGTATTCGGGCAGGCTTGGGGAATTGGCAATGTCAAAACTGAGCTGCACGCGCGAATCCGCAGTGTTGACCCCCTGCCCGCCAGGGCCGGACGATCGAGAAAATTTCACGACCAATTCGGCCTGTGGAATCACCACAGCGCCACGAATGATGAGGTCGTCAGCCATGCGATAAGGATGGAGCAGAACGCTGACAATTGAAAACCGCTAAAGTAATTGAGCACCTTCGCGGGCGTAGTTCAGTGGTAGAACACCAGCTTCCCAAGCTGGATATGCGGGTTCGATTCCCGTCGCCCGCTCCGCTAGTGAGTCATTGTCTGGAATTGATTAGCCGGTGACGGCAAACCAACGATCTTCCGGGTCTTTGAACGCGAAGCTTCTTACGCCCCCGTGTTCGCCAATCTCAATTGCTTCAACGCCACGCTCGACAAACAGGTCACGCGTCTCCTCGAGATCGTCGACATGGAGAGCAACGGATGGAGTTGCAAGGTCCAGACCGTCAGGGTTATCGGCCATCAAAGCGAGCGGGACCAACTCGAAGGCAAATAACTGGTCTACAAAACCGACCTTGATGACGCAGTGATCACCAACTTCCGTGCGCTCCTTCTCGACCATACCGATTTGCTCAATCCAGAATTTGCGACAGGCCTCCGCGTCATTGACATAGAGAACGACATAGCCAACGCGTATCGACATCTCAGCCTTTCCTTGCATCGAAGAAGTGTGTGACGCCTACCGGACCCGGCTACTTACTCGTCGCCAAGAAGTTCAGAGAGATCATTTGGCACATCGGCCATGCACTCGCGTAATGCCCAACTTGGAATCACTTCTAAGGCCGCTTCATTTGTGGCCTGCAACACGACCGGCGCCTTAATGCCATCTTCAAACGCTTGCCACCAGCGACCTGCACAAACAGCCCATCGATCACCAGGCTGCAACCCAGCAAAACCAAACTGCGGCATAGGTGTTGAAAGATCATTGCCAATAGATTTTTGATGCTCGAGGAATTCCGCGGAGACCACTGTGCACACTGTGTGTGACCCAATATCTTCAGGACCAGTGTTGCAAAATCCATCACGGTAAAACCCAGTCACGGGTTCCAGGCTGCACACTTCAAGTTCGTCACCGAACACATTGCGCTGGCTCATGGGTTGAGTGTACGAAAGATAGGAGTATTCAAAGACAACGACACTGGTCCATCATCATTGTTGAAGTACTCGCGTGAATAGTGGGGAAAGCCCCTGAGCCGCTCCAACAGAGATATGGCCATCATCTCGATACAGATATGTATCACCGATTTGAGTCATGCAGATGCCTTCTGGACAGAAATACTCGCGTAAATCCAGCACGGTGGCACCCGTAGCGACACCAACTGCATTCGTTGCATCGCGAGCCGCGCGTTGGTTGCTGTCAGCAATGGCCTGCGGCATCTGCGATCCGAGGTTTTCTCCGCTGGATATCTGCGGCACCGAGAACTGCCGCGGATCTGACGCGTACGGGCTCACGAAATACGGAACATCTTGAACTAACACAACACGGTGTCCGGAGGCCTGAAGTTGCTCCACAGTTGAAAGCAATCCAGCCTGCAGAATTGCACGCTTCGCTGCAAGGTCACTAGTGAGCGAATCAGGAGTTACGCCAGCACTGAACACTTTCGAGTTCCAATAGACACTTGAGGAAGAAAGAATCACGGTTCCAGGTGGCTGTTGCTTAAGCCATGTCAAAGTTTTCTGTACGAATTTTCTGCACGGTGATTTCGGTGCTGCAGTTGAATACAAGTACACGTCGTAGAACGGACAAGCATTTGCCGTGGCAATAGTGAGTGGGTCGTTGAGTTCTTGAGTCGCTGCAATCACTGCTTCGCTTAAATGATCTGCATGCGAGTCACCGATGAGATACACATGCGCGCCAGTTCCATCGCCATTCCATACGCACTTGGTTGCTTTGCGATCGCTCGGCGCTATTGAGTTATTGCATCCAGCTGCATTTCCCGCATGCATTGGTTGCACTGTCGCGACAAATTGCTGAACGCGTGTATTCCAAAAACCATTATCCGCTGCGCTCCACAGGCCTAGAGCCAACACAATCGGCGGAATCATCGTGGCGGCAATAATGCCCGTCATTTTTCTTTTACTTACGTTGCGTAGATTTCGAATTGGCTGTTCAAGCCACTGATAGGAAATCAATGACGGAACAAGTGAAGCCGCTGCAGCAATGATTGCAATCCCGGGCACTGTTGGCCACAGGATCAGTGCGAACACAATGAACGGCCAATGCCATAGGTAAAACGAATACGAGATATTGCCGATATGAACGAAAGGCGCTCGCCCAAGAAAATGACTCACTGCGTTGGCTTCTGCATATCCTGCAACGAGCAAACACATCGTGCTCACAACCGGAAGAATGGTGATCGGTCCTGGCCAGATCGTTTGGTCGTTAACTAAATAAAGTGAAGCGACCAAACCAAGGATGCCAACGGCACCAAGAATTAACCCGAGGCCTTTTGTGATGGCAGGTTCAATTTTGAAAGCCAACAGTGCAAGGATCGCACCGGCTGCGAATTCCCATGCTCGACTCGTAGGGCCATAGAAGCCACTGAGCCAGCTCGGTAACAGCGGAATCGTGTGGCCTGCAGCTTCCACCATTGCGATTGCAAACGACAGTGCACCGATGACGCCCACGAAGATAAATGGCATGAAACGAGTCGCTGGTTTTCTTGCCAACTTCCACCCAAGGAATAGGACAAGCGGGAAAATCAGATAAAACTGTTCTTCCACCGACAATGACCACGTATTCAATAACGGGTTTGCGGCGGCGGGTGCATCAAAGTAGCCGCCAGTTGTTTTCGCAATCACGATGTTGGCGCTGAGTAGTAGTGCGCCAATGCCTGTTTGGGCCGCGATTTGTTGATCGCCCATGGGTGAAGCGATGAATGCGGACAGCACCACAACACCAACCACCAGCAGAGCAAGGGCAGGGGTTAGCCGTCGAAACCTTCTGGCATAGAAAGTGGAAAAGCGCAGGCTTTGGGTTTTGGCCCACTCTCGACCGAGCATGGCAGTGATAACAAAACCAGAAATAACGAAGAAAATGTCTACGCCTATGAATCCACCCGGGACAGGTAAACCGGCGTGGAAAGCAACCACGGTTCCCACCGCAATAGCTCTGAGGCCCTGAATATCGTTGCGCCTGTTTTCGGTAAAAGGCAGTGAGGAGATGCCAGATTCAGGGTGCGACATCCGACCTCCTCAACCTGCACATCTGAACGAGTCGGCAGTCTATGGGGCCAGATACCAGTGATTTACGAGAGCAACACCACGTTGATGCGGTCCTAAGGTCCTTGTTTTCTGACGTATTCTTGAGAATCTGCTTGATAGCAGTCCTGATATCTTCCCCTGGAGTGAGACCTTGACCGAAGTGCACGGCCGAAAGCGGATTGAGCTGACAACCGCCACGTTGGTCACTATCGGTATCGTCATAGCGGTATTCGCGTTGATTTTGGTGGGTACCACCAAGGCCGCTCGCGCTGGTGAATCTGGGCCAGATACGGCTCCAAGTGCTGAAACCAGTGGCAACACCCCGATGAATCTGGAAGTTCAAGCCGCCGAAGGTTCCCTCAGTGACATAAAGAATGTCGTGATGATTCTGGCCGACGACCTTGATTGGGCTGCCTTTAATCAAGTGCCACGGTTGGCTGCGCTGAAGAAAGAAGGCACCACCCTTTCAAACTTCGTCGTGACTAATTCGCTTTGCTGCCCATCGAGAACATCGTTCATGCGAAGTCAATATGTGCATAACCACCGGGTTCTCACAAATGTCAAAGCGACAGGTGGTGGCTGGGAAACTTTTGCGGCACGTGGATTAGAAAAAGATTGCTTGCCTACTTGGCTCAATAAAGCAGGAGTAAACACCTCACTCATCGGTAAATACCTCAACGGTTTTCCGAACGGCACTCCGGCAATCAATTACATTCCACCAGGGTACGACTACTTCGTTACGTCAACTTCTAAGAATCAGGCGTATCAAGGTTTTGATTACACACTCAACGAGAATGGCACGCTGAAGGATTATGGGCGTAAGTCATCAGATTTCATGAATGCAGTACTCGTGAAGAATGCAACTGCATACTTAAAGTCAGTCAAGGCTCCATTCTTTATGGAATTTGCTTCGTACAACCCGCACACCCCAGCACCTTTTGAAGCTAAATACGCAAAGACCCACACCACCGACGTCATTCCTCGCACGCCGGCGTTCAACACCATCGGAACAAATGAATTGGGTTGGCTAGCAGGTCGCGAGACACTCACAGCGAAACGTATCTCCAACCTTGATCGCTTGTGGCAGAAGCGTTTACGGTCAACTGAATCTATCGCGGATACATACGAAGCACTGCAAGCGCAACTCAAGGCAACAGGTCACTCTGATGACACGCTGATCATTCTCACGTCAGACAACGGTTATCACGCGGGCGTTCATCGTCTTGCCACTGGCAAGCAGACTGCCTACAAGGAAGACGCGGTAGTGCCGGCTATTTTTATCGGACCAGGAATCGCTAAGGGTGCTGTGATCTCTCAAATCACTTCCATGGTCGATCTTGGGCCAACGATCAGTTCAATCTTCGGAGCAAAAACGCCTTCATACATTGATGGAAGAAATCTTGCGCCGCTCCTTCGTGGTGAAACACAGACACCGTGGCGCACTGCGGCTCTGACTGAAAACCTTGCCCGAACTACACCAGGTGACCCTGATTACTCCCCAGACGCAGTGCCACCGTTCCATGCACTTCGTAGCGAGAACTGGCTTTATGTTGAATACTTCAATGGAGATGTCGAGTTGTATGACCTCAAGACTGACCCGTTCGAAATGAACAATGTTCAAGCATCAACAAACCCCGCGATAGTTGCCCAACTTCATGCGCAACTACAGGCACTTCAAAATTGCAAAGGTGCAACTTGCCGTCTGGCTGATGCAATGCCAAATGGCACTTCGATTTTGCCATTACCTCAGATCACCGCGGTTCCGTCAACATCACCTTCTGCATCGGTGAGTTCAACACCACTTCCTAGCGCTTCTGCAACAACACCTGTTCAATAACCTGCTGTGCGGCAGTGCCTCGATCGAATTCGCAGAATTTAGCCCGGAAGGCTTCGAGTCGCGCGTTACTTTCGGTTGATTTGAAGCTTTCCGTTGCAAAGATTTCATTGAGCTGTGCCTGATTCGTTGCCAGGGCACCTGGAGGCGTGGCCAACAAATCAAAGTACGTTCCTCGAGCATCGCAATACGCTTCCCAATCATCAGCGAAAATAACGATGGGACGATTCAAGACCGCATAATCAAACATCACTGACGAGTAGTCGGTAATTAGAATATCGGCTGCGAGATAACAATCAATGATCGATGGAAAAGTAGACCCATCGATTACACGTCCTGAAGCAACAAGCTCGTTGATCTTTGGGCCCAAAGTGGTGGTGTGGTGGGCGCGCAGAATGAATACATATGACTCATCAACCTTACTGATTAATTCATCAAAGTTGATTCGCAAAGAACTATCGCCTTCAACATCTCGATAAGTCGGCGCGTACAGCACAACTTTCTGATGCGCTTGAACACCAATACGCGTTCTAGCTGCTGCCATTTCATTCGGTCCAGAGTTCACTAATACGTCATTGCGTGGGTATCCAACTTCGAGCCACGTGTATTGGCATGGGTAGGCATGGCCCCACATTTCTGTTGAATACGCGTTAGAACTAATGGCGTAATCCCAGTTATCGCTTCGCCGGAGTAGATCAGAAAATTCTTGACGGCTACGGGATGGGTCAAGTGCAACGACTTGATCCCCCTTCCGAGGAGCCACGCGCTTAGGGTCAATTGCGGAACTCGCCACAGCATTATTCATGACGTCGAGACCGCAAAATTTTAATGGTGTGCCATGCATTGTTTGAATGACAACTTGCTCAGGCCGCTTTTTGAATGCACCCGGAAAGTTCACGTTGTTAACGAAGTACTGAGCGCGCGCGAACACCGCCCATTGCCTCAAAGTATTTGGCGCCACGTGCTTTACGCCCGGAGGTAGCTTGCCTGTCTGGTCTTTCTCCATAATCCATACAGCTGTGAGGTGTGGCGCAAAGGTTGGCAAGGCTTCATAAATTGCCCGTGGATTACAGCCGTAGCCGCTTCCCCAGTATTCAGAAAACACCACAACATTTTTCTTGATTGGCAACATCCGGAAAAAGCCGTACCAAAGTCGACCAACTGCCCGAACCTTGCGAACTGTTCGACGCACAGGCCAGTAAATCTTGCCAATAAAGCGTCGAGTGGGAACCCTGCGTTCATCTACCCAGCTATAGAGCTTGAAAGTGGTGTACGAGTTATTGCGGAAAAACTTTCCTCTGATGTTGCTCGGAAAATTCTTTCTGTGTTCTTCAGAGTGGTCGGGGTAGTGTTTTCTTGCTGAATCTGATGCCGCAGCAAAAAACCGCTTGCGCTCTGACTTTGCAATGCGTCCGCGATGGCGAATGATCGTGACGTAATGGTTCACCATGATGTCGTACAGGTGCTTGCGCAGGCCAGGGCTTACTTCAGCACGATTCGCTTCGACAAAAACACGGTCATACTGCTCGAATACATCAAAGTGGCGTGGGCTTGGCGTTCCAAGAATGTTGCCCCCTGAACGCCGTTGACGGTAGAGCAACACCACTCGATTTAATGAGACAGCACGCTGTGCGTTCAAAAGGACTGCATAGGTGTAGGAGATGTCTTCGTACAAGCCAGTTGGGAATTGCACGCCAAGTGCTTGGAGGAAGTCACGTCGGTACGCCTTGTTGCAAGCGATCGGGAGCAAATTAAACAAGCGCCGATGATCTCTGGGTGTGAACGTCCCAACGGAAAGGTTGGCGAGGAGTTCACCACCCCAGCTCACTGCCTCTTTGCCATCCCACCACACTCGCGAATAGTTGTAGATCAAAACTTCAGGAAGATCATTACGCCGAAGTTTTTCGGCAATTGCTTTCAAAGAACCCGACGCAAAGGTGTCGTCACCGTCAAGGAACAAGATGTACTCACCATGTGCAGCTTCAACACCGATATTTCGCGCATTGCCAAGCCCACCATTTTTTTCTAGATGCAGTACTCGAATCCTTGCATCAGACAGAGCGAGCTCATCAGCAATCTCGCCGCTGTGGTCAGGCGTACAGTCGTCAACGATGATGATCTCGAAATCTTCGAAATCCTGAAGGAGCACCGAATCCACGGCTGCGCGCAGATATGACTGCACGCTGTAAGCCGGCACGATGATGGAGAAGAACGCCATGGGTGATGAGAATAGGCCTTGTCTCGACGACTCTCCCAAGCACGAAACTTAGAGAGGGGAAAAAGACCCGCTGTAGTAGGGTCAACAGGTGAATTCAGGCGGCGTAGATTGCTTAAATCCCGTTCTTGTAGGTGGAACCGGCCGTAGTGGCTCGACCATCACGGGCCAGCTCCTGGGGCAGCATCCAGATCTCTTTTTAACCGATCCACCTGAAATTCGCTTCCTTGCCAACGATCACGGTGTGGCAGAAGCGCTCACCATGACTCGCGGTGGCTGGATGACTCGCCGAAAGGCCAAGTCGGAGGCAAAATTTTGCTTGGAACGCACGAAAACCCTGTGGTTCTGGCGCGCTGCAAAAATCGGACTTCACACCTCGATCACAATCGAAGAAGTTGATGCCCTTGGTCAGGCATACCTTGAAGACTTTGGGCGTGATCCTGTAGCCGCTTCACAAGCTTTTACCTACGCCATCATGCGCAAGGTTGCCGCTCCTGCCGAAGGTCGTCGTTGGGTAGACACCACGCCAGCAAATTCACGTATTTCAGAACAGATCGAACCGATTTACCCACAGTCCCAAGTTATCTCCATGATTCGTGATGGCCGCGACGTTGCTGCTTCCTTCGTCGCGCAGACATTCGGACCTAATGAAATTTTTGCTTCACTTCGCCAATGGGAGAAACGCTCATTACTGATTCACCAAGCAACATTAGCCAGCCGCACAGGTCGATGCATCATCGTGGACATGCTCGATCTCGTAGATCGCGATCGAGAAAACACCCTGCAGCGCATATGTGACTTTATTGACGTGCCTGTCGACCCAGGAATGAAAGCATGGTTTGACGAAACTGTTAATGCAGAGAATGCAAACGTGGGGCGTTGGCGTTCACAGTTTGATGAAGAGACAACCAAGGAAATTGACCGTGTCTATGGGGAAATGGTCGAACGTCTTCGGGCACAAGGCGTCCAGATCCCACTCGAGTCATAGACTGCACCAGTCATGACGAATCCCGTTCCCACGGAAACGCGCCCAGTGCAGGTTTTCCTCCCACACCGTGCCGGCTTACCTCGTTTGGTGCCGTACTTTTCGAATTTATGGAAACGACGCCACTTCGCTGTTGAACTTTCGCGCGCATCTATGCGTTCAGCTCACACCAATACTTTCTTTGGTCAGTTCTGGCTAGTCATTGGCCCAGCACTCAATGCCGGGGTGTACTTCCTTCTTGTCAGCGTCATTCGAGGTGGAAACGCTGGACCGGATTTCTTCATGCATCTGCTCGCTGGGCTTTTCGCTTTTAACTTCATTCAAGCCGTGATGTCCAATGGTGCCACTTCAGTAACAAAAGGTGGCAACCTCGTGTTGAATACAGCATTTCCTCTCTTGCTGCTTCCATTCTCCGCTTTGCGCACTGCTTTCTTTAGATTTGTTCCTTCACTCATTATTTTGCTTGGGTTCTTCATTTACTTTGATTACTTCGGCGCGCAATCACAAGCATGCGACGCTGTTACTGGCGTATGTGAAGAACTCAATACGATTCACTTCACGCCGATCATGTTCATGGCGATCCCTGCTTTACTTCTCATCTTTATCTTTGCTGCAGGTTTATCTGCCCTGATGGCTTCTGTGCAAATTTATTTCCGTGACACCACACAGCTGCTCCCATATGCAACACGAATCTGGCTGTACCTATCACCGGTGCTCTACTACGCGGATCAAATGAAGCCTTGGATGTTGAAACTTGAGATCCTGAATCCGCTTTATCCGCTCCTTGGAATTTGGAGTGAGACTCTCGTGGAAGGCACAATTCCGCCATTGACTTGGTGGCTTGGTTCAGCTGCGTGGGCCTTTGGCTCACTCTTCATCGGTGTCTTCTTTTTCATGTCTCGCGAACGTGAGTTCGCGGTGCGAATTTAATGTGCGGCGAGAAAGGAGACAACAATGATCGATGAAGAAACAGGCGCAACGATTCCTGTTGCCCCAGACCGCCCAATCTCTGACGAAATTGCTATTTCGGTTCAAGAACTCGATATCACATACCGAACAACGTTCGAGAAGAAGCCAACCCTCAAGCAGGCCATCGTTCGCCTTGGTCGAGGAAAGCGCTCAGTCAAAACTGTTGAGGCACTCAAAAATGTTTCATTTGAAGTAAACCGTGGATCAGTTCTGGGCATCGTCGGTCACAACGGAGCCGGCAAAAGCACTTTGATGCGTGCAATTGCTGGCATCGTTCCGCCAACCAATGGCCGCATTGAAGTTGTCGGTCGGACCAGCACGCTGCTTTCACTTGGTGTTGGCTTTAACCGTGCACTTACTGGCCGCGAGAATGTGATTCTTGGCGGCCTTGCTGCTGGCTTAACAAAAGATGAGCTTGAAGATCGCTACGAACGCATCGCAGAATTCGCAGGGCTTGGCGACTTCATTGATATGCCAATGAATACCTACTCGTCTGGCATGGGTGCTCGCCTAGCATTCAGTGTCGCTGTGCACCTGGATCCAGACATTCTTTTGATCGATGAAGCACTCTCGACGGGTGATGCTGTATTCAAGGAGAAAGCCACAGAGAGAATGCAGGAGCTTGTTGATAACTCCAGCACCATGCTTCTGATCTCTCATGCACTACGCACAATCATCAATATGAGTACCGAATGCATCTGGCTCGATCACGGCAAACTCATGATGCGCGGCAATCCTGAAGAAGTAGTCGATGCATACACCGAGTTTGTACATGTCAAGAAGACCAGTGCAACCATGAACGATATGTAGGGCTATTCCTCTACACGCTCAACATGCTTTGGCAAAAATTTCCATGCAACAAGTACTCCGAGAAATGAAATGATCGCCCCAATAAATAGTGCCCACGTCATACCGGTGACAAATGCTTCACCAGCCACTTGGCGATAAATCGCGCCCACGGAATCTGGGATCCGAGCAGCCTCCAGGGAAGCCGCAGCAAGGGATTCGCGCGCGGCTTCTAATGCCTGTGGTGGCAAAAGTGTGACTTTGTCACCTGCATAAGCGATGGCCTGTTCAATGTTGTGTCGATAGAAGATTGACATCGTGGCACCAAGAATCGCGACGCCGAATGAGCCACCCAGTTCGCTCATTGCATCGTTGACTGCGGATCCCATACCTGATCGCTCAGTTGGCACGGATGCAAGAACACCGTTCGTTGCTTGAGGCAGTGTTAGGCCTAGCCCTGCGCCTATTGATCCGAAAACAAGAGCGATAACCATGTAAGGGGTGTCCGTTTGCAGGTAACTGAAAGCAAGCATCCCTGCAGTCACGATTGACATGCCAACGACCACCAGGTTGCGTGTGCCAAATCGTTCAGCGAGGCGTGGGCTCACTAGTGATGCGAGCAGTAACCCGCCTGCACCTGGCAGCACTGCAATACCTGACTCAAGCGGCGACATTCCTTTCACTAATTGCAAGAACTGTGGGAGAAAGAACATTGCACCCATCAATGCGAAATACACGAGAGCGACAATCACAATTGATGAGGAGAAAAGTCGTTCCTTGAAATACTGCATAGGCAATAGCGGGCGCGGTACGCGTTTTTCCCATAAGACGAAACCAACGAGGAATACGACCGCACAGAGAGCTGCGCCAATGGTAAATGCATCGATTCCCACTTCGGGAAGTTCGATGATCGTGACAACAAGTGCGACGAGACCCAGCCCCGAGAGAAGTGCTCCAATGAGGTCCAAACGTGGTTTGGTTTGATCAGCTGATTCCGGCACAAACATCACAACAGCCACGATCACTGCTACAGCGATCGGTGGGTTCACCCAGAAAATTGCGTGCCAAGTGAAATGTTCAAGCAACAACCCGCCCACGATAGGGCCGATCGCAACGCCAAGCCCAGCCACAGCGGCCCATGTGCCAATGGCCTGAGCCCGTTCCTTAGGTTCCTTGAATACCTGTACCAAAATGCTCAACGTCGACGGCATGATGAAAGCGCCACCTACGCCCATCATTGCTCGGCAAAGAGTCAGTGTCGTGGCTTGGTTCACGAAGACTGCCAGTAGTGAACCCGTCGTGAAAATCACGAGGCCGACCAAGAGCATTTTTCGCCGTCCAAAACGGTCACCGAGCGAGCCCGCGAGGAGCAAGGAACCAGCAAACATCACGGAATATGCATCAACGACCCACTGCAATTGTGAGGTAGAAGCTCCTAAATCCTCTTGGAGACGGGGAAGAGCCACGTTCACAATCGTGTTATCTAAGGAGATGATCGCGAGCGCCGCTGACAGCACGATCAGTACCGCCCAGCGATTGACCTGTCTCATCTGGGCACTCTATATAGAGTCTTCCCCATGAGTGAGGAACCAAGCGCCCAAACCAAGACCACAATCAAGCTAGAACCGCGCAATATCTGGCAAATTGGCTTTGTCGTCTTAGGTGTAGTTGCCGTTGCATTATTTGCCAAATTCTTGTTGGAAGATGGCGGCTCGGTCATTTTTACCTTGCTCATGGCTTGGTTTGCCTCTATCGCCATGGAGCCTGCTGTCCGTCGCTTCGCCAAGCGAATGAAACGCGGACTCGCCACTTTGTTGGTTATGGGAATGGTCATCGCGTTCATGGTGGTCTTCACCCTGGCATTTGGTTCATTGTTCGTGGATCAAATCGCGCAACTCATCCAAGCACTTCCTGAACTCATCGATGAAGTCGTCGCTTGGGCAAATGAAAAATTCAATTCAAATTACCAACCACAAGATGTTTTGAATCAACTGAACCTCACACCTAATGATGTGGCGACATACGCAACTCAAGTGCTTGGCGGCGTATTGGGAATTCTTGGCTCAGTCGTTGGCAGTGTGTTTGGCTTGTTTACCTTCGGCTTGTTTACTTTCTATTTTTCAGCAGACGGTCCCCGCTTTAAAAAATACTTCGCTTCGCTCTTTCCTCAGCAAGCACAAGCGGGTGCAATGCAAGTGTGGACTATCACACAAGACAAGGTCGGCGGTTACGTAGCCGCTCGAGTACTTCTTGCCGCAATCAACGGTTCATCTACTGCTTTAGTGTTTTGGATTATTGGTATGCCGTCATGGCTCGCTCTGGGTATTTGGGTTGGCATCGTTGCGCAATTTGTTCCAACAATCGGTACCTACATTGCAGTGGTATTCCCCGCAATTGTTGGATTCCTGAGTCCTAATCCTTGGATCGGTGTCATGGCCTTGGGATGGGCATTGGTGTACCAACAAGTTGAGAACCTCACCATCGAGCCGAAGATCAGTGCCCGCGCAGTCAATGTGCATCCTGCAGTTGCCTTTGCCTCCGTCATGCTTGGTGCCGCCCTCTTTGGCGTGGCTGGTGCGCTGCTCGCAGTTCCTGTTTGCGCGATGATCATTGCCTTAGGCGAAGCGAATAATGCTCGTCACACTGTGCGCGCTGATGTAGCTGCAGAGATCGACAAGTAGCAGGCTTTACGAAATTACATATCCACGGTGTATGCGCATTGCCCACTTTGCTCCATAGAGACCGGCAGCAACTGCAGCAACTGCGCCTAGGCCCAATGCCCATCGTGGCCCTGCTGTCTCGGCGACCCAACCAACAATGGGAGCGCCTACGGGAGTGCTTCCAATAAAGGCAACAGTCCAAAGCGACATAACCCGGCCGCGCATTTGTGGCTCGGCATGCAATTGCACGGCGCTGTTCCCAGCGGACATAAACCAAATACTCGCTGCACCCACTGGGATCAAAGCTACGCATGCCCAAAGAACACTTGGCATGATTGCGGCACCTATAACCGCGATGCCAAAACACACCGCTGCCCAGGAAATAGCCGAAATCCGCGAACTTTGTCGAGTCGCACTCCATAACCCACCAAAGACTGCACCTAGCCCCATCGCAGCCGACAACCAACCTAAACTTTGCGCTCCACTCGCGAATGTCTCGGATGCGAACGCAGGGAGCACGACATTAAATTCGTATGTCAGAGTTCCGACAACGGCCATCATGATGAGCGGGACCCGCAAATTGGGATTACCCGCAACATAGCGAAGTCCTTCCCTAAGTTGCCCTGGTGCGCGCTCAACCGGTTCAACAGGAATGAGTTGATCAGCTTTCATCAAGGTGTAGGCCGCGATAACACAAATGAAACTTGCCGCATTTGCAGCAAAACACCATCCAAGCCCGACAGTCGCAATCATCACTCCTGCCAGCGCTGGGCCCACTACGCGTGCGCCATTGACTACTACCGAATTGAGACTCACTGCGTTGCGCACGAGATCACCGGGAACCATTTCGCGGATGAATGCCGATCGAGCCGGCATATCAAGCACGTAGATGAATCCGAGGAAGAGCGACAGCACGAGAACGAGGCCGATATTCTCATGATGTGTGAGTACCAAGATTGCTAGTAATAGTGCTTGGACTCCCGACAGTGCTTGAGTCTTGATGAGTAATTTTCGTTTATCTGTCCGATCAACAAGGACACCGCCATAAGGTCCGAAGACGAGGACTGGAAGAAACTGCAATGCAACAGCAAGACCAATTGACGCAGCAGAGCCCGTGATTTCCAGGACCAGCCAAGCAATAGCAACTGATTGGATCCATGTTCCCAATAACGAAAACGCCTGCCCTACAAAGAACTTTCGATAGTTTCCTATGGAAAGCGCTGCAAAGGTCCCACGAACCATTACTGGAAACCGGCAATGGCCCTAGGTGTGTAATCCTGCTCAAGGGAGGCCATGTCTTCTAGAGATAACGTCACATCCAGTGACGCGACCGCATCAGTCAGGTGATGAGGCTTGGTTACCCCAACGATGGGTGAGGTGATTCCAGGCTTTGCCAACACCCAAGCAAGGGCCACTTGCGCTGCAGTTACACCATGCCGAAGCGCGACTTCTGCTACCCGTTCAACAATCACTTTGTCTCCGTCGTGATAGAGCGACTGACCAAACTCATCTGTTTCGCTCCGAGCACTCACAGTGTCCCAAGGCCGAGTGAGTCGACCGCGCGCAAGTGGACTCCACGGAATGACACCAATACCTTGATCTCCACACAGCGGCAACATTTCGCGCTCTTCTTCACGGTGCAACAAGTTGTAATGGTTTTGCATAGAAATAAACTTCGTCCAACCATGGAGTTCCGCTGTGTACTGCATCTTCGAAAACTGCCATGCGTACATCGAAGATGCTCCGATATATCGAACCTTGCCCGCTTTCACCACATCATGTAGGGCTTCCATGGTTTCTTCAACAGGAGTTCGGCGATCAAACCGATGGATTTGATACAGGTCAACGTAATCAGTCCCAAGACGACGCAAGCTGTGATCAATTTCTGTCATTACTGCCTTGCGCGACAACCCCGCAGCATTCACATCTTTTCGCATCGCACCGTTAAGTTTTGTTGCGATGACCACTTCATCACGAGGTGCAAAATCATCAAGAGCACGGCCAAGAATTTCCTCGCTGCTCCCTGCGGAGTAGATGTTAGCGGTATCGAAAAAATTAATCCCAGCATCAAGTGCGTTCTTGATGATGACCCGACTGTCTTCTTCCCTCATCGTCCAGGCATGCGGCCCGCGATCTGGAGTACCAAAACTCATTGCACCTAAGCAGATTTTTGAAACCGATAATCCTGAGTTACCTAGTTTGGCGTAGCGCATGGTCAGTCACTTCCCTTGGGGTTTGGCGATCTTCATCATTTCGCAAAATCCTCCTCCTCGTCCCAACTTTCGTCGAGTTCACCAGCGTGAGTGATGCGATGTGGGATGGCTCGTACAGCAAACAGTGCACCAGAAAAGGCCAGCACCGCGGCGAGGATCAGCGCAATTTTCATTCCATAAAGGTAAGCAGAACCAGCTACTTCCATAATCGCCGCTTGGCTCTCAGCAGGCAAGGTATCGGCAAGCTGCACCGCGGCAGACAGAGACGCATCAGCGCCCTGCAGTTGATCGGGAGTTACACCTGGAATCGAATCAACGCTCTGGCTGAATCTGCTTTGGAAGCCAACGGTCGCAATGCCGCCGAGCAATGCAATACCGAGAGCTTGACCTGATTGTCGAGTGATCTGATTGAGAGCCGATGCGCCGCCAGACTTCTCGGGTTCCACAGCGGTCATCATGGCTTCTGTGCTAGCCGGCATAAATACACTGAACGACGTTGCCATGAAAGCAAATGCCAGGCCGAGCATCCAATATGGCGAGGTCATACTCGTTGCGGTCATTGCAAGTGCGGAAACTCCAGTCATCGCAGTACCAAAGGCGATGGTGCGACGTAGTCCAAATTTTTGCATGATCCAGGGAGCCCTAGGAACAACCAGAAGGTTGACACACACGATTGGCCCCGAAGTCGCAATTGCGGCTTGCAATGGCGAATAGCCTTTGACGAGTTGCAAGGTCAGCGTTGCTAAGAACATTGCTCCTGACATCGCGATAAAGGCAAATGTCAAAGTGAGCGCTGCAGCGCTGAGTTGCCGACTCTTCAAGAGAGTCAGTTCGAACATAGGTGACGTTGTTGTGTTCTCCCACCAAAAGAACAGCAATGCAAAGAAGGTGCCTATTGCGAATCCACCCAAGATTTGCGGACTCGTCCACCCATGACCCGGAGCTTCAATCACAGCCCAAATGAGTGTCGCCAAAGCAACGGTCGAAAACAACGCCCCAAACAGATCAAAGCGCGCGGTATCTGGATCATGTGAATCGGGAACGAGCACTATGCACAACACCAAAGTGACCAGTAAGACAGGAAGATTCACTAAGAAGCACGCTTGCCAACTAAACCAAGCCAGAAGAAGGCCACCAGTGATCGGGCCGATGAAAGAACCGATGGCATTCATGAGAGACCAGTACGCGATCGCCTTTCGTCGTTCCTTCTTTTCTCGAAAAACGTCAACCAGAATCGACAAAGTTGCTGGCATTGTGAGTGCCGCACCGATCCCCATGAGGGCTCGCCACACAATGAGTTGAGTTGGATCCGTTGCCAATGACGCGCCAGCAATCGTGATCATCGTAAGCACGAGACCAAGGAGTAATGCCTTCTTGCGACCGTACTTGTCGCCAATAGCCGCACCAGTCAGCGTTAATCCAGCTAAGACCACGATGTAGGAATCAACTATCCATTGGAGCTGCGAATCTGAAGCATCAAGATCATGTACCAAGGTAGGAAGTGCGGTATTAAGGATCGATACTTGCATAGTCACGGTGACAAGAACGAGGCAAAGAACAATCAGCACCAGCCACCTACGCGGGTGACTAGGGCGTACGGATTGCTGCATCTTCGAAGTTTGGCACGAAGCACCTGACAATACTTAGGCCTTTGCAAAAGTAGTACGCATAGAAAGCAAAATCACATGGCGCCTGGGCCCACCATGGTTTCTAGCGAGGAAGTTTGCGGAAAACAGATCGTGGCATTGACTTGAGTCCGGCCATGACAAAACGAAGTGGTCCGGGTGCGTACACCGTTTCCTTGCCCCTGCGCAATGACTTCACGACAATGTCAGCAACCACATTTGCATCTGTTGTCATTGGTGCTTCCGGCATACCTGCACTCATCTTTGTACGCACCATTCCTGGGCGAACAACAAGTACGTGTGCTCCTGTGCCATGAAGTGCATCACCGAGGCCTTGAGCGAATGCATCAAGACCCGCCTTTGTGGATCCATAAATGAAGTTCGATCGGCGCGCACGGTCACCAGCAACACTTGAATACACCACTAAGGAGCCATGGCCTTGCATGCGCAAACGACGAGCCACGTGCAGACCAATGCTGACTGCTCCCGTGTAGTTGGTCGTTGCAATCTCTACTGCCAACGCGGGGTCGGCTTCGGCAGCTTCCTGATCACCTAGAACACCGAAGGCCAGTAGCACAATGTCAATGTCGCCTGCATCAAAAATCTCATTGATGAACACGCTATGTGATTCAGTGCTTCGCGCATCAAAGTCGACGGCGGTGACTCCAGAAATTCCTTCAGCGGTCAGCGTTGTGACCGCTAAGTCACGTGCAGCAGAAGGCCTGGCGGCGAGGACGATACGACGCAAACGACGGCGCGGCAAGGCATTGACGGTCGCCAATGCGATTTCGCTCGAACCACCCAGTACGAGTACTGACTGTGGTTCACCAAGTGCGTCGTTCATGTGTTCCCCTTTATAAGTGACGGGCTAAATAGAAAGTCTGCGAGCAAGATCAGATGTGAACGTACCTTGTGGATCAAGTTCATCGCGCACCTTTTGCCATTCACTCAATCGTGGATATGTCTGAGCAAACATCTGTGGTGACTGACGCGAATCTTTTGCCAGGTACAAACGTCCGCCAGCTGCTGCAATGAGTTCATCTAATTCATCGAGCGCGGCAGCTAAGCCGTCAATGCCTGCAGGTACATCTGCTGCCAGAGTCCACCCCGCCTGCGGAAAGGACAATGGCGCAGGATTCGATGCACCAAAACGCTTGAGAACGGTGAGAAAACTTGGAGCACCAACCTCGCGAAGTCGATCAAGAGCTGTGCGAATGAGGTGACCTGCACTGTCAGGAACGACGAATTGATACTGCAAGAACCCACGCGGACCGTAAATTCGATTCCAATCTGCCACGCCATCAAGCGGATGGAAAAAGGCACCTATGGATTGCATTTCATCAGTGCGAGATTTCGGAGCTTTTCGAAACCACGCTTCGTTGAATGCGCGAATCGTGAGTTTGTTGAGCAACCCACCGGGAATGATCGATGGTGCAGTTGCCAGAGCCTTCGGGTCGAAGAGCAACGCTTCAGATCGCTGTCTAGCGCTGAGCTGTTCGAATGGTGCATGGTCACCACTCGTTATCACACCTCTGCCACTTGGTGAAACAGTGTCAATCCATGCGACTGTGTAGCGATATTTATCGTCGCCAGCAATCATCTTCGACATGACTTCGTCGAGGTCGTTCACTCGCTGAGTGTCCACGCTTATCAAGGAACTAGTAATCGGGATGACATCAAAGGTGGCTTGCGTGATCGCTCCCGTGAGACCCATGCCGCCAACTGTCGCCCAGAACTTTTCTCGTGTGTCACCTGCGGGCGTGAGCTCATGCACTCCACCGGCACCATCGACCAGCGTCAGAGACTTCACGTGTGATCCGAAGGTGCCGTCTACATGGTGATTCTTGCCATGCACGTCGGCACCAATTGCGCCACCAACGGTGATCATTCGAGTGCCTGGTGTGACTGGAACAAAAGCACCTTGGGGAACAGTCGCACGCATGATCGCATCCAAACTCGCCCCCGCTCCTGCGGTGATGGTTCCGGATGTTGCGTCAAAAGCCACCGAGTCCATCGACTGCAGATTCAGCACGGTTGCTCCGCCGCTTTGCGCCGCATCACCATATGAACGACCAAGACCACGAGCTAAGACTCCACGCGGGCCCGCGCCCCGAATCACTTCTTGGACTTGCTCAACAGACGAACAATCGACCACTCGTGCGGAACTTGGACATGTGCGTCCCCATCCAGTGAGGAGTTTTTCTCCTTGCGTCAATGAAAGTGATTGGGTCATGTCACACTCCCAATGCTCCAAGGCCAAACAGCACAATCCAAGCAAAACCAAGGACGAGTAAGACCTTGTCACGCAGCACTGCATCTTCTGGTGCTTCAGCTTTACCTTGATCAATGCCAACCGCATATCGCAGGATTGCTAATACAAACGGCAGTACTGACCATTGCGCCCAAGGCAACGTTGACGGAGCTGTACCCACTTCAAAAGCCCAAAGGCAGTACGCAGTAATTGTTACTGCTGCGGCTAATCCCCATACAAATCGCAAGTAACTCAAGGTATATCCCTCAAGACTCTTGCGCTTAATTTCTGGTTGATCACCTGCAACTGCTTCCAACCATGACATTTCGCAGTAGCGCTTGCCTGCTGCCATGAACAAAGAACCGAATCCTGCAACGATCAAGAACCATTGCGAGATTGGTAGATCCGAGGCAACGCCACCGGCAACCGCGCGAAGTAAAAAGCCCATAGATAGCAAAGCAAGTTCGATCACCGGCTCGTGCTTAAGCCCAAGGGAGTACGAAAGTGTGAAAACGAAATAGATACCAATGACACCGGCGAGCTCTGGACGAATCGCGAATGCGAGAACGCCTGAAGACGCAACCAACACGATCGCCATAGCCATCGCTACAACAGGGGGCAGTTCACCGGCTGGGATTGGCCTGAAGCGCTTAGTCGGATGCTGTTGATCGGTTTTTATGTCACGGAGATCGTTAATGAGGTACGTCGCGCTCGATACTAGGCAAAAAGCAATGAAAGCTCCGACAGTTGGCCAAAACACGTTGACTTCAAAAACCGAACCCGCCGCAAGAGGTGCAGCAAAGACCAAAATGTTTTTCAGCCATTGACGTGGGCGCATGGCAACGAGGGCTGCGACAACCATCGGTCGTTGTTGTGTATCGGTAATCATGCGTTCACACCAACATCGAAGGTTCGCACTTCACTATTACGTGGTTCTGAATCACCGACGATTCGTGCAAGTTGCGGTACTACCAAGAACCAAGTAATCACATGCATCAGTATCAAGAGCACACGTGTTGACCACAACACAGAATCTGGTTGCATGAGTGGCCCGGAAAGTGACACCACTGCGATCAGCGTGCCAACCCAGAACACACTCCTCTTCGCGAAACGACGGCCAAGAGTAATCCCTGATAGCAATGCACCCACCAATGCCGCGACGACGGGCATCACGAGCACGAACACCCAAGAAAGAGATGTGATGTCGGCTTCTGCGCTCGGCTGTAACTCAAACGGAACGCCACACAGCAGGGCAATGCCGAACACGATGAGGCACAGCAGTCCTGACCAAATTCCGGTAACCAAGCCCGCATAGAGCAGGAACCGCACCTTTGGGTTGAGCGCCCTAGGGGGTGCAATCGGGGTCACCGATCGCAGCCATGGACGGGAGGTCATGTGCCCATTGTGTCGAATAGTTCCGGTATTGGCGGGAGGCGGATTCCCCTAGATGTGACCTTGCCCGATCCCCTCGCACTCGCTAGGGAGCTGCGCGTAGGGTCAAGGGGTGCATCTGGAGCATCAGGTATGACCAAGCCAACGGTGAGGACCCCTTCGACGCCCCTGGGTCTGGTGACCTTGGCGCTCGTGATTGCCATGGTGAGCGTGCTCATGGTGTCCCTGGTGATCACCGGTGGCTCCTACTCCGCACCCGCCCCTGGGCTTCCCGATCCAGGTGCCCTCGTGGTCTGGGGCACGCCAATCCTTCGCCTCCTCACAGACCTTGCCGCCATTGCCACCATTGGCTGGCTACTTGCAGCAAGCGTGCTGGACCCAGCTGGTAAGGGCGGCGTTGTGTCGTCCACTGGCCGCCGGGATCTGATGCGAGCTGCTATCGCAGCCTTCATCTGGGCAACCCTGTCCATAACCCAAATGATTTTTGCTCTTGCCAACATTCTGGGACTTTCACTGAGTGAGACCTTCACACCTCAGGTCATCTCAACCTTCGCTAATGAAATCCCACTCACTCGCGCGCTTATCGCGATTTCGGTCTTGGCTTTGGTCATTGGTGTTGGCGCACTTGTCAGCGCGACAACTGGAGCCGCACTGAGTTGGCTCGTTGTCGCACTCGTGGCCGCATCCCTTCCTTCATTAGGCGGACATGGTGCCGGTCTTGGTGACCACGCCGTCGCCCTCACCGCGGGAATTGCCCATGTCCTTGGCGCATTCTTGTGGGTTGGTGGACTCTTCGCTCTGGCGATACATGCAGCACGCAAAGACTTTCCGATCCAAAAAGCAGTTCAGCGATTTTCTTCAATCGCTCTCGTGGCGTTCATTTTTGTCGCAGTGAGCGGACTCGCAAATGCCTACACTCGCCTTGATTCAATTTCGCAACTCATCACTACGGGCTACGGCCAAATTACTCTTGCCAAAGTTGTCGTACTTGTGGGACTTGGTGCAATTGCCTGGATTATTCGAACGCGAATCTCACAATCCTTGACCACAAGTCGGACGTGGATCTTTGCTCGCGTTGCATCCATTGAATTACTCGTGATGGGTCTTGCCGTCGCGCTCGGTGTTGCACTTGCTTCATCAGCTCCGCCAAGAATCGAAACCCAGTTCACCTCAATTGGTGAAAGTTTGCTCGGGTTCAGTTATCCGCCGGCCCCAACTGTGACGTCTGTCGTGTTTGGTTTTCGCCTTGATCCCCTCTTTTTCACTGGGGCGCTGATCGCTGCTGGACTGTATTGCTTTGGTGTCGCCCGACTGCGAAGTCGCGGTGATACGTGGCCAATTGGGCGAACCATCTCTTGGCTGCTAGGTATCAGTGTCGTCATCTGGTGCACGAACTCTGGTATTGCTACCTATTCTCAGGTCTCTGTTTCGTTGCACATGACCGAACACATGGTCATGGCAATGTTTGCACCGATTCTCTTGGTTCTTGGCGCGCCCGCGACCTTAGCCTTGCGAGCGATCAAACCAAGTCATGGCAACGAGCGTGGCCCGCGCGAATGGTTGGTGTGGTTTCTCCACAGTTGGCCAACCCGTATTTTAACGAACCCCTTCTATGTGTTTTTCATCTACGTGATCGGGCTCTACGGCTTGTATCTCACTCCCGCCTTCGGCTGGCTCATGGGAAGTCATGTCGGCCATGTCTATATGCAATTGCACTTCTTGTTCGCCGGTTACTTGTTCTACTGGATCATCATCGGCATCGATCCTCGCCCGAAACCATTGCCGTACTGGGGTCGATTCATGTTGCTACTCATGGCGATTTCAGTCCATGGGTTCTTTGCTGTGATTTTGATGATGAGTACCGATTTATCCTTAGCGCCAGAGTGGTACTCCATCGTGCGGCCACCGTGGGTTACTGATCTGTTAGCTGATTCAGAAACAGGGGGGCAGATCGCGTGGGCTCTTGCTGAAATCCCTTCAGTGCTTGTCATGGTTGTGATTTCGATTCAATGGGCGCGCAATGACGACCGCGAGTCCAAACGCAACGATCGTCAGGCTGATCGCGACGGTAATGCTGAAATGAATGCCTATAACGATCGCTTGGCTCAACTAGCGGAACATGATCGGCGCAATAGCTGATGAGAAAAACGGCTGGAGCGATAGCAGGCGCTCTCTGTGCCATTCTGATGATCTGCAATCTTCCTTCGGCTCAAGCTCGTCAATTCACCTGGCTTGAATCAATCACTACAAGTGATCAAGTTGTTCTCGTCACGGCAAATAATCAAAACTCGACTACCGGGACCCTTCGAACATTTGAAAAGTTCAACGACCAGTGGAAACTCGTTCAAGGACCCTCTCCAGTGTTTCTTGGCCGAACAGGCCTCATTCCCGGAAATGAGCGTGTGCAATCAAGTGGAAAAACTCCGATCGGTACGTATTCACTCACGTCAGGATTTGGACGCCAGGTCAACCCAGGTACCCAAATGCCATATACGCATGTTGATCGAAATGATGCCTGGACGTACAACCCCAAAGTGCCAAGCACATACAACCTTTTCCAAAGTGCAAACAGGCGATGGTCCTCATATGGCAAGTATGTTGAACACCTTTGGCAGTTGGGGCCGCAGTATGACTATGTAGTGACCACGAGCTTTAACGAGCCCACTGGTCAAATAGTGCGCGGCGCTGATGGAATCAATCGCGCAAAACCAAGTGCGAACACTCAACTGGGCGGTGGAATCTTCTTACACGTATCAAAAGGAATCCCCACAGCAGGATGTATCAGCATGAAGAGAAACGTTATGCGATCACTTCTTCAATGGCTAAAGCCAGCATCTCACCCAATCACGGTGATTGGACTGGCGAGTAATTTCAATTCGTAAATGAACTGCGAATCCGGATGTCGCGAAGCACCGGGAACTCAGCGCGAACTACTGCGGGAAGTTCTGGGTCAATTGATGCATAGACAATGCATTCATCGTTACTCGCTTTCGCTATGACTTCACCCTGCGGGCTGACAATCTGTGAATGACCACCCAGTACAACAGCGCCTTGAGTGCCGATCTCGTTGCATGCAAATATCCAGCATTGATTTTCGATCGCCCGAGCTCGAAGAAGTACATCCCATGCTTCTAAGCGAGCTTGGGGCCAACCTGAACTCACGATGAACGCTGTGGCCTGCTGCTCACCAAGCATCCTGAAGAGCTCTGGAAATCTCAAGTCGTAGCACGTACTTAAGCCCGTAGTTCCCAAGACAGTCTCGGCAACAACAATGTCTGATCCGCCCGTGAGTACTGCTGCTTCGCCCGAATCAAAGCCGAAGAGGTGAACTTTGCGATAGATCGCGATGACTTCACCATTTGGATCGATCAACACACTGGTGTTGTAAATATTGGCATCATGGTCAAGCTCCGCGAATGATCCAGCATGCAACCAAATTCCATTATCTGCAGCTGACTGTCGCATTGAAGCGACTAAGGACCCATCAATGGGTTCTGCATGGAGCTTTGCGGCAGCAATATCAAATGCACCCACATGCCAAAGCTCTGGGAGCACGACTACGTCAGCGCGTTGTGCCGCTTCCTCGATAAAATCCAATGTTCGTGCTGTGCGCAAGGCAATGTCTTCCTGTGACGAAACCTCAAGCTGTACCAGGGCCACATTGACTGACATATGACAAGCCTAAGTGCTCACAGCATCTTGGCGTTAGTGTGCGCTACATGAAATCAGAACGAACCTTTGACGAGTACCTAGGTGCCTGGCTCACCTCGAGTCTTGAGGTTCGATCGTTGGTTGTCGGGCTTAGGCCCGATCAATTGGTGTTACCGACGGGTTGTTCCGCCTGGAACGTGCAAGACGTTTTCGCTCACATCATTGATATCGAGTGCCTGATGTCAGGTCAACCGCCAATGGACCACACACCTCATTGGGAAGCTTTACCCGAACTTGGCCGTTCAGGTCGGGTAACTGAGGTTGGCGTAGATGCACGACGCGGTCGAACCCTCGACGAATTAGTCAACGAATTCGATGAGGTTATTGCTGTACGCCAGACGCAATTAATGTCAGGACCACATGACCTCGCTTCAATTGTGTTGGGTCCAACTGGTACCGACTGGACGATGAAAAAAGCATTCGACATGCGAATCAACGACACTTGGGTACACGGCCAAGATATTCGTACGGCTTTAGGCCAGCCAGGTGGGCTCAATACTCAAGCGGCAGTTATCTCTGCTCAATCACTTTTTGAAATGCTGCCCTTAGCTTGGGCGAAAACAGTGCAGGCTCCTGTTGGGTCAGTTCTAGAAATTCATGTCACCACCCCTTTTGATACATCCACCCAAGTAGTTATCAACGACGACGGTCGAGCTGTCCTTACTTCGGGGCACGCGCCTACCGTGCTCATTGAAGGCGACTGGGGCATCCTGCTTCCACTTCTTACTGGTCGCACCGACGATGCCTCGCTGAAATCACAACTTCAAGTCAACGGGGACCCTGGGCTCGCCGGACGCTTCCTTGACCAGATGTCCATCACGTCCTGAGGCACAATGACCACTATGGCTAGCCCGACAGAACTTATTCGCGTTTTTCTCCTCGACGATCATGAAATTGTTCGTCGTGGTCTAGCTGAACTCATCAATCTTGAAAATGACATGGAAGTTGTTGGCGAAGCTTCTACCAAGGCCGAAGCCCTCAGCCGTATTCCGGCATCGCGACCAACGGTCGCCGTACTAGATGTGCGCCTGCCCGATGGCACTGGTGTTGAGGTCTGCCGAGATATCCGCTCAGAGCTTCCTGATATTCGCTGCCTCATGCTTACTTCGTATGCGGATGACGAAGCCCTCTTCGATGCAATTATGGCTGGCGCATCTGGGTATGTGCTGAAGGAAATTCGCGGGAACGATCTCATGACCGCAATCCGTGAAGTTGCATCAGGTAAATCACTTCTTGATCCAACAGCTACTCAACGAGTGCTAGATCGTTTGCGTCAGGGTGAACATCAAGACCAACGCCTACAGGGTCTTTCAGACCAAGAACGTCGAATCTTAATTCTGATTGGCGATGGACTTACGAACCGACAAATCGGTGAATCTATGCACCTAGCCGAAAAGACAGTCAAGAATTACGTATCAAGTTTGCTTGCGAAGCTAGGTATGGAACGGCGCACCCAAGCTGCCGCTCTTGCTGCACGCATGGCAGCGGAAGAAAATCAAAAACGCTCCTGAAATTTACCCGATTGGGACTCGCCAAACCAATCGAGTGCCACCGTTTTCCGACACTCGTTCAACTGAACAGGAACCGCCCAGTTCCTGGGCACGCGCCGAAAGATTCGCGACGCCTGAACGACGTGATGGACCGCTAGGAGAAACTCCGACGCCATCATCAGACACCATCAACACCACAGTAGCTGGATCTACCTCAACCATCACGTCAATGCGCTGAGCTTGCGCATGCTTCATGGCATTGGAAAGTGCCTCGCGTAGCGCAGCCAGCAAGTGTTCTCCGATGCGATCACTTACGAATGACTCAACGGGTCCAACGAATCGCACTGATGGATTAAAGCCCAGTAGGGCACTGGACTGGGAAATCTCACGTAGCACCCGGCCTCGAATACCGGTGGCAGGTCCAGTTGATGGTTCGTGCAAGGCGAAGATGGTTTGCCGAATTTCGCGAATAGTTTCATCAAGCTCATCAACTGCCCGAGAAATTCGATCCTCAACACCTTCGTTGAGTTCACCGAGTCGCAAGGCACCTTGTAAGGACATTCCTGTTGCGAACAAACGCTGAATCACTAAGTCGTGTAAATCTCTTGCGATACGATCTCGATCTTCGTAGATAGCAAGTCGCTCGTGCTCACGCTGTGATTCAGCGAGTACCAGAGTTACCGCTGCTTGCGAAGCAAAACTTTCCACTGACTCCAGTGCGTCAGGATTTGGATTCATCACGTCGATATCCCAGATGAGCGCGAAGACAGCAATTGCTTGGTCGTCATTCATCATGGGAATCACGACAACACAACCGAAAGTTCGTGGCTGGTCGATATTCAGAAGCGCACCTGTTTGACGCAGAGTTTGCTTTTGATTCATGGCTTCGTGAAGCAATGAATTCGCTGGAATTTCGCGGCCAATCCATTCCTGTGCAAGGCCATCAAATGCTGGTGAACGCAAAGTCCGTTGACGGCTTCGATTCATGGCCCAACGTGGATCAGGCGAACGGAAGATTTTGTGCGCGTCATACTCCTCAACAACTTCTGCAATAAGTTGCCCGCGGCTATCGGGGAGCGCCACTACACATGCATCAGCCCCAGAAATTGCTCGCGCATGATGCGCCAGAAGAGGAATTACTTCCTCTTCGTCCACAGATGAGAGCACAGTAGTGGCGATATCTGCCACGGCTTGTTGCCATTCTTCACGACGGCGACTGGACTCATAGAGGCGAGCATTTTCAATGGCTACAGCTGCTGCTGCCGCAAGCGCCTCCACAAGTCGCTCATCTTCTTCGGTAAAAAATGCGTCGTCACGTTTCTCGGTTAGGTAAAGGTTTCCGAATACAGCGCCACCCACGCGAACCGGAACACCCAGGAAACTATGCATCGGAGGATGCCCGGGTGGGAATCCGACCGATGCTTGGTGCGCAGTGAGATCTTCCAATCGCAAAGCAACGGGATCTTCAATGATCACACCAAGAATGCCCTTGCCTTGCGGCGGTTCACCGAGGTTTTCGGCCACCTCTCGATCCATACCCACGTGAATAAATTCAGTTACGTCTCCGTCAGGGCCTAAAACCCCTAGCGCCCCGTAGGTGGAATCAGTGAGTTCGACGGCTTCTTGCACAATTCGACGCAGGGTCGATGCCAGTTCAAGTCCGCCAGCAATGCCGACAAAGGCTGAAAAGAGCCCTGAGTCTGTCTTGTCCATCACTCACCCATCATGCCTTGGCCGGCACCTTGATTGCTCGTTGTCTAGGAATTTTCAAACTGATACGAACACTTCACCATGTGTGATCCATTATTGAGCTTCAGAAAGCTTTGACCTTCAGCTGAAAATTCCTATGCGCCTGAGGGTCGAAGTCCTAACTTCGAGCCCTCACTCATTTACGGTATGGGGCTAACGAGACAGGCACGGGGGTGCACAAGTTGAGTTTGCGAAGTTGGTCACGTCGGATTTCTCTCCTCATGATCGTTGGAGTATTTCTGTGTATTTGCCTCCTTCTCGATGATGAATTAAGAATCACTGATATCGCCGTAAGTCTCGATAACGCAGACGAAGGAATCGTTTCAGCTTTTATGCGTACGAAACTCATTCTTAGAATTTCGGTGGTCGTTGAATCGCTACTTGTTATTGCTCTTGTCTTTATCACGCTTCGCGGTATTTCCACACGAGTGCAGCAACCACTGCAGCGCCTTCGTGCAGATTTGCGTATATCCACACGAGATCACGAACATGTGATTGCTTCTACTGGACCGACAGAAATTGTCGATGTTGCAGTAGACGCTGAATTTTTGCGCCGCGCACTTGTGAATCAAATTGATGTATCTACTCAGATGGTGCAGGCACTCACCTTAGAAGCGCCAGCTACAAACGCGATCCGACGAGCACTCGATCGCGAGCGGGATCACGTTTCTGGTGTCACTGGCTATTGCAGGCCAATTGAAGGGGTTATCGCAGGAGATTGGTGGTGGGCTGCGCAGCGCAAGGACGGATCAAGGGTGCTTGCGATCGCTGACATCAGCGGGCACGGTGTGCAAGCAGGCATGATGGCTATCGAGAGTCGAGCAATCGTGGCTACCGCGTTGGCATCACATGTGCCTCTCGCTGAAATCCCCTACGGGCTAGCGCGACACCGCTGGGAATCTGGGATGTTCTTGACCTTGTTTTTGGCAATCCTTGAACATGATGCGATTGAGTACTGCTCAGCGGGTGCCCCATTCGCAAGCTTGATTAGGCCTGACGGAATACGTTCGCTGTCTCCAACGGGGCCTGTGATTAGCAATCTGCAAGGTGAATGGACTTCGCTACGACTGACTATCTCCGACCAAGAGCTGCTCATATCAGCAACCGATGGCCTCGTAGATAACATGCCTGAAGATCAACTGTTGTCTGCGCTACAGCGCGAAATGCTCCTACAGCAGGGCGATCCTGATCACATGCTGGGAGCCCTCCTTGCAGATGTATCTCGCACCGGTACCACCTGGGCCGACGATGTCACCGTGATTCTTGCCACCGCACATTCATAGTGGCGAATTTCCAGAAATTCGCTATTGGATGCGACTATTGCGGACATGCGTCTGAAAACCACACTTGCGTTTCTTGCCAGTGCTGCCTTGGCAGCAACCATCGTCGCGCCGGCTGCTTCAGCTGCGCCATCACCTGCTGTGAAAGGCCTTCAGGGCCAGGTCATTCCAGCGAGCCTGTTTGGCATGCATATTCAAAATGCAGAAATCGGATCGTGGGCTACCGTTCCCATCGGTGCTTTGCGCCTCTGGGATAACCAAACCAGCTGGGCCAATATCGAAAAGACTCAAGGCAATTTCGATTGGACCACGCTCGATAAGGCCGTTGCCACATCACAAGCAAAAGGCGTCAATGACATTTTGATGGTGCTGGCTGGTACGCCTGCTTGGGCAAGTGATGATCCATCTCCTGCAGCGCTGCCTGCTCCTGGCGCCGCAGGTATGCCTAAGGATTTCAGTTGGTGGGATAAGTGGGTCACCGCAGTTGTTACGCGCTACAAAGGCAAGATCACTTCTTACCAGCCATGGAATGAAGCAAATCTTGCGACATTCTCAACTGGCTCCGCAGCGGAAATGGCTGACCTCACCAAGCGTGCTTACGACATCATCAAGCGCATCGATCCAAGTGCAATCGTGGTGGCACCGAGTACCGGTACACGTTTGAGTGGCGCATTCATGAAGTTTTATCCAAAATTCTTGGCTGGGTTGAAGGCTCAAGGCTGGCCGATTGATGTGTGGAGTGCGCACACCTACCCCGCCAGCTTGGGCACACCAGTCGACCGCGCAAAGCTCGCCTATGCGTACACAGCAGTGTTGGAACAGGCTGGTGCACCAAAGCTTCCATTCTGGGATACCGAAAACAACTTCGGCTTAAAGGGTCCAGGCCCACAGAACCCAGACGTTGATATTGAAGGCGAGAAGGCCGCCTCGTGGGTTGCTCGCACGTATCTTGATGCACTCGATATCGGAATGTCGCGCGTGTACTGGTACCGCTGGGAAACGTATAACGATCTCTGGGGTATTCAAATGTTCGATAACACCCCTGGTTCAAAGGCATACGCGGCACTTGAAGACTGGATTGTTGGCGCGACTTTCATTGGGTGCAACAGCAAAGCGATCGCTACCACGTGCAACTTCACCAAGGGTGGCAAGCAGTTCCGAATTGTGTACAGCAACACGGAAAAGCCGCAATCATTCGCAGTGAAGGGCGCATCACAGGTGTGCACCTTGCTTCAGGGTTGCAAACCTATAACCGGCAAGAAGATTAAAACCGCATCACCAATCAAGCTCGGATAAGAACGTAAATACAAGTAAGGCCCGGGCGCTTTGCGCCCGGGCCTTACTTGTTGCGACTCTGAAGAATTAACCCTTGCGCTTCTTGATCTCCTCAGTGAGTTGAGGAACGACCGTGAAGAGGTCGCCAACAACACCGAAGTCAGCAAGTTCGAACATCGGAGCTTCTGCATCCTTGTTCACTGCAACAATTAACTTCGAGGTTTGCATACCAGCACGGTGCTGAATCGCACCGGAGATGCCATTAGCAATGTAGAGCTGCGGTGAAACAGTCTTGCCGGTCTGACCCACCTGGAATGCATGTGGGTAGTAACCAGCATCTGTTGCCGCGCGAGATGCTCCAACTGCCGCGCCGAGTGAATCAGCGAGATCCTCAATCACCCCGAAGCCTTCTGCGGCACCCACGCCGCGACCACCGGAAACAACAATTGCTGCTTCAGTGAGTTCAGGGCGTCCACCCTTCACCGCTGCAGCGCGGTTCGTGATGGTTGCACTCTTTGCTGCTGCACTGAGTTCTACCGACACATCAACGCGAGTTGCGGCGCCTGCATTCGCAACTGGTGCCGTTGAATTTGGGCGCACAGTGATAATTGGAGTTCCAGCTGAAACCTTTGACTGCACAACCGTTGCGCCACCGAAAATACTTTGCGTGGCCGTAAGGTCAGGTGCAATTCCAATCGCATCGGTGATGATGCCCGAGTTGGTGCGGACTGCCAAACGTGCAGCCACTTCCTTACCTTCGGGTGATGATCCAATCAACACTGCAATAGGCGACTGATCCGCAACAAGCTTGGACAGCACTTCAGCCTTTGGCGCTACTGGGTGGTTGATGTAATCGGCGCTATCTGCGACGTACACCTTCTGGGCGCCAAATTCGCCAAGCGTTGCGCCTGCTGCATCGGTGTAGCCCGGACCAATCCACACTGCACTTGGCTCACCAAGTGATTGTGCGAGCGTGAGCAATTCGGTGGTGACCTTCTTGACGCTGCCATCGGCTGCATCGACGAGGACGAGAACCTCTCCCATTACGACTCCTTCAGTTTCAAAAATCTAGTGTGATTGATGAGCCGTAGCTCTTAGAGGACTTTCTGAGCGTCTAGGAACTCAGCGATTGCAACTCCGCCGGCACCTTCATCTTGAACGACTACACCTGCAGCCTTTGGTGGGCGAGCAGCAAAGCTGTTGACCTGTGACCATGAACCGGAAGTACCCACGGCACCTGCATCAATGCCTGCATCGGCTGCGGAAACCGTTTCAACTGGCTTCTTCTTTGCAGCCATGATGCCCTTGAACGATGGGTAGCGTGGTTCATTACTGCGCTCGATCATGCCCAAGACTGCTGGCGTTGCAGCACTGATGGTTTCGATTCCATAATCGCCTACGCGATCGATAGTGACGGTTCCACCACTGACTTCAACCTTGTTCGCGAATGTGAGCTGAGGTAGACCCAATCGCTCAGCAACCATCGATGGAACAACGCTCATACGAGCGTCGGTTGACTCTGAGCCAAACATGATGAGATCAAAGCCACGGCCTTCGAGCAACTTGGCTAATGCGTAACTGGTGCCTGCTGCGTCTGAGCCAGCAAGGCTGGCATCAACAAGATGTATGCCTGAATCTGCACCCATGCTCAATGCCTTACGCACTGCTTCGCCTGCGCGCTCTGGGCCCATGGTCACGATGACAACTTCGCCGCCGCCCTGAGCTTCAGTAATTTGCAGAGCCTCTTCAATTGCGTACTCATCGAGCTCGTTCAGCACGGCTTCCACTGAATCGCGATCAAGGAGTGAATCACCATCACGGAGCTTCTTTTCTGCCCATGAATCGGGGACTTGCTTCACACACACAGCGATCTTCACGCGTCTGTCCTTTCGTGGCCGCCCAGGTCAGGCGGATCGTTCTTGTGGGGTGGGTAAATATTACGACTTAGCTGCATCGAGCAACAGGGTGGAGACATCAACGACCTCTACCCCAAGAGCCCGACCAGGTTCTTGTTGACGGGTATTTACGGCATCGTTCAACATGACTGAGCAGAACGGGCAACCCACAGCGATGCGCTTGGCGCCCGTTGCGATGGCTTCGTCACCACGAGTCTGGTTAATCCGAGTGCCGAGCTTTTCTTCCATCCACATGCGGGCGCCACCGGCACCACAGCAGAAGCTCTTATCGCGGTTGCGGTCCATTTCAACAAATGAATCAGCAGTCGCGCTAATAAGTTCGCGTGGTGGGTTGTACACCTGGTTGTGACGACCCAAGTAGCAAGGATCGTGATACGTGACGGTCTGATCAATCTTGTTGACTGGTGTCAATCGACCAGCCTTCACTAAATCATTCAGTAGTTCGGTGTGGTGCACAACTTCGTAATTGCCACCAAGCTGTGGGTATTCGCGCTTCAAGGCATTCAAGCAATGCGGGCACGTCACCACAATTTTGGTCGCCTTGATTTCATTTAAGACTTCAATGTTTTGCGCTGCCTGCATCTGGAACAAGAACTCGTTACCCGCGCGACGAGCTGGATCGCCCGTACAGGTTTCTCCCTCGCCAAGCACCATGAAGCTGACACCGGCGATGTTCATGAGTTCTGCCACGTTCTTCGTGGTGCGCTTTGCGCGATCTTCATAAGCACCAGCACAACCAACCCAGAACAGGTAGTCAATATCTTCTGGAATGGTGTCTTCGCCATCCATGCCGAAGACCTTCACGTCGAAGTCAACTTCACTGATCCAATCGTTGCGTCCAGATGCGTTCATGCCCCATGGGTTGCCCTTGTTCTCAACGTTCTTAAACAGTCCGTTGAGTTCAGTTGGGAACTCTGACAGCACCAAAACCTGGCTGCGTCGAATGTCGACGATGTGGTCGATGTGCGCAATGTCCACTGGGCATTGGTTTACACAAGCGCCACAGGTGGTGCAAGACCAAAGGATGTCGTCAGTGATGACGCCGTCTTCTCCAACTAGTGGCTTCTCTGCAAGTTCGATGAGCGCAGGATCAAGATGAGCGCGCTCTTCTTCAGTAGCGGTCATCCATGGTGAGATCGCATGCGCATGGTTACGCATCGCAATCGTCAGTAGCTTTGGTGACAACGGCTTTTCGGTATTCCAAGCCGGGCACTGCGACTGGCAGCGTCCACACTCAGTACACGTTGAGAAGTCCAGCAGGGCCTTCCATGAAAAGTCTGTCATGGCCGTAACACCGAGTGCAATGTCGTCAGGGAAGTCGTCAAGCTTTTCAAAATCAAGTGCGACACCGTCGTATCGGATTGGCTCCAACTGACCAAGCGCTGGCTTGCCATTGGCATTGCGCTGGAACCACACGTTAAAGAACGCAAGGAAGCGGTGCCAGGCAACACCCATGGTTGGGGTCATAGCAACGGTCACGAACCAGGCCATGGATACCAAAATCTTGCCGAAGGCAAGCAGCAGGATCAGCGTGGCGAGGGTTTCAAGTGAAAGCCCTGTCCAGTTCTCACCGATCCAGCCTGTCAGTGGGAAGTTTGAATGAATGAACTCTTCGCCCTGCACTGATCCTCGCGCGTATTCAGCAGCACGCAGTGCGAGCACGAAAATGCCAATGGCAAGAATTGTGAATTCAACGTAGTAGGCCTGCCACATTGTTGAACCAAAGAAGCGTGACTTGCGAGGCTGTTGCGGATTTGGTCGGCGAGCAACACGCACGGCGATCAAGATCAGGATCGCGAGCACCATCAGCCACGACATGATTTCGATCAAGTATGAAAACGCTGGCCAGTGACCAATAAGTGGCAACGCAAAGTCAGGATTGATCAACTGGCCGTACGCGGTGACCAGGGTGAAAAACAAAACGCCAAATGCGATCAAGACGATGAGATGCGAAACTGCAACGATCGGACCAACGGGCTTTTGCTTCAACCGAGTCGCAAGAAACACCTCTTTGAGTAACGTGAGCGTGCGAAGTGCCGGCTTGTCAGTGCGATTGATTGACTTACCGACCTTGAACTGACGGACAAAGCCCACCACGGTTCGGGCAAATAAGCCGACCGCAATCACGGTGACGATCGCAGCGACGATCATGACCAACACATCCATGCCAGTTCTCCTTGTAGTCCGCTCGTTGGAGGGCCTTTAAAGCATACAATCAGTTATAACTTTAGCACAAATGGGTTGCTTCCCCTCGGTGCTGCCCGAACCTATCGAACTGGGGCAGGACAACATGCAAGAATCCGCTCCTATGAGCGCAATCCCACATGAGCCGGACCCGGCCTCCACGCGGAAGAAGCGCAACCCTCGAGGCTCACTCAATGCCGAGGTGATTTTGGCTGAGGCCTTTCGATTCAGTAAGGAAGAGACCGTAGAAGCGCTCAGCATGCCCAAGCTGGCCAAGCGCCTTGGCGTGGGCGTGACCAGTTTGTATTGGTATTTCCATACCAAAGAGGAGCTCCTTCAAGCGATGCTCTCTCAAGTCGCTGATGACTACCTGTCGCTCTTGCCTGATCACGAAGGCCTGGCTTGGGATGAGCACTTCCGGCGGTACTTCAACGACATGCGCCGAATCTTTCTCACCCACGATGTGATTTGTGACTTCCTGATTATGCGCACCCACGTGTCGATGATTGGCTCAGATAGCAGCTTCTTTATGGATCGACTCAATAAAGAAGTGGGGATTCTGCTTGCTGCTGGCTTTGAACCTGAGATTGCGGCTCGTGCCTACCAAGCGATGTCGGTCTACACGAGCGGCACCGTGCAAAAAGTTCGGATGGCAGAGCTCGGTGGCTCAGACCCCAACCGAAAAATGTTTGCAGGTCTCGACGAGCAAACCCAGCAAGCTATTGAAATCAATTATTCCGCGCTCGGCGCGACCCAGGATTATTGGAATTCCACCTACTCCACTTGGAATGACTTTAACTTCGGGTTGAATACGATCCTTGACGGCTTGCGCATGTATCTGCCGGATTAATCGAAAGCACCAAAAGCTAAGGGCCCCGAAATAATCGGGGCCCTTAGCTTTGAGATCTTTTTGTGGATTACAAGCCGATGAGGTCTGCAATGCGACGCTTGTGATCTGCAGGGGTGCCAAACAACTGGCGATCTGTTGTTGCGCGGCGCAAGTACAAGTGGCAGTCGTGTTCCCACGTCACGCCAAGACCGCCGTGCATCTGCACGCAGTCTTGAATAACCTGCACTGACTTCGTGCCGATGTATGCCTTGGCAACGCTCACCAAACGTGAAGCATCCTGGGAGCGGTTGTTCACTGCCTTTACTGCTTCATCAGCAGTTGCGTTGCAGATTTCAATCCAGGTGCGCATATCCGAGAAGCGGTGCTTCAAAGCTTGGTAGGACGCCAATGGACGACCGAATGAGTAGCGATCAAAGGCCCACTGCACAGTGAACTCGAATACGCGGTTGATCACACCATTCATTTCTGCACACTGAAGGGCGTTAGCAACCAAGAACATGCGCTCAACAATTTCTGCTGTTGAATTTTCATTTCCCACCATTGCTTCAGCAGGAACAGTCACACCATCAAAACGCACGAGTGCGTGATGACGAGTGAAGTCCAGTGAGTCAACGAGTTCCGTGGTGACGCCAGCTGCATCTGCAGGAACCATGAACAGTGCAACACCATTTTCGGTCTTTGCAGAAACCAAGAACACACCGGCAACATCGCCAGCTTCAACGCGATCCTTCACGCCTGTAATGACGTAGTTGCCACCGTTCTTTGCGGCAGTGGTGCTTGGGTTCAATGGATCCCAGTGACCCTTTGGTTCGTAAGCAGCCCAGGCGCCAACCAGCTCGCCACTCATTAAGCCTTCGATGGTTTCACTGTGGTCTGCGCCCGTAGCTGCGCCTTCAACCAAGCCGGCAATCACCGTGTTGACTGGAATGAGTGGTGCTGGGGTGACCAAGCGACCAAACTCTTCAGCAACGATTGCTAGATCCTGGAAACCGTTACCGGAGATGCTGCCACCACCGAGATCTTCAGGAACGAGAAGGGCAGCCCAACCAAGTTCTGCGCCTTGCTCCCAAAGTTCAGCTGGGAAGCCTCCACCGGCCTTATTGAGTTCACGAACTTTCTCAACAGGAATCTTGTCGTCAAGAAACTTTGCAGTGGTGTTGCGGAAAAGCTTTTGTTCTTCCGAGAGTTCCAAATCCATGAGGATTCCTCAATTCTTTCTTTGCTGATTTCAGCAATTGGTCATGAACGATTAGGGGTACGGACTTAGCGTCCGCGGCGGATTTCCCGGAAAGGAACATCACGATCAGCAGCCATTTCACGAGGCATCATCAAGACGCGCTCAGAAATCATGTTCTTGCTCATTTCAGCAGAACCGCCACCAAGGCTTGCTCCCTGACGCATCAGGTACTGCACGCCAACACTGCGCAAGTAACCGTCGCCTTCCACTGTAGAAGTCACAGCTTCGTCACCTGCGATTTCAAGCATGGCGTCCATCTTGTTCTGCGGAATTTCCGCGTGAGCAAGACGCATCATTGAACTTGACATTGCTGGGTATTCACCCGATGTCATTCCCACAGTGACGCGCTTAATCAATTGATAATTCACGGTGTCGAGAGCGTTCTGCCAGCCCACGAGCTCGCGTGTTGCTTCGTCTTTGTCTTTGCCAACTTCGCGAGCAAGGTTTTCCAAAGTCAATCCAGCTGAGCTGCCGCGTGATGGAGCGCGACCGCTGGTGTAGGGCGAGCCGCCACCAACTGCTTGGCGTTCGTAGAACAACTGACGCTGACCAACGGTCCAGCCGTCATTTTCAGTGCCTACGAGATTTGCTGCAGGAACAACGAGATCAGTGAAGTACTCCTCACAGAATTCATCCGACCCGTCAACCATGCGCACGCGCTGAAGGTGAGTGGCATCGTCATGCACCGGCACGATGATCATTGAAAGTCCTCGATGCTTTGGCGCATCCCAGTCAGTACGCACCAGGCAGGTGGCAAAGTCCGCTGCGTAGGCATAGGTGCTCCAGCACTTTTGACCATTGATGACATAGGTGTCGCCATCGCGCTGAGCACGGGTCAGCAAGCCGGCAAGGTCAGATCCACCACTTGGCTCTGAGAGGAACTGGCAGAGGATGATTTCGCCAGAGATGGCGCCACGAAGGTACTTCTGCTTCTGCTCTTCGGAGCCCATATCGAGCAACATGCCCGAGCAGATGGAAAGCGAAGGCACGTTGAGGCGCAGTGGCATTTCATAGGCGATGGATTCCTCAGTGAACGCCTGCTGGTGAGCAAGGGAGAGGCCCTGACCGCCATATTCCTTGGGAAAGCACAGTCCAGCAAAACCGCCGGCAAAGAGCTTCTTTTGGAGCTCACGGTGTTCAACCCACTCGCGGTCAGCGACCCGATTGGTGTTGTACTCCTTATTTGGATCCAGCTTTGGCATGTTGTCCGCAAGCCACGCGCGAGCGCGCATGCGGAAATCTTCTACCGATTCCATCTGGTCTGACATGGACTCCCCAACTCTGATGTGACCGGGGTAATGGTCACCAACATCTTGAATGCGAACACGGGCGGGCCAATAAGTGATAAAAATCTGCCTATTAGACCTAGATAGGTATACGACCACTCGGCGCAAGCCTTGTCAACCGATCTGGGACAACCCGCACGAGATGTTCGTCGCATGACGGACCGCCAAAGGAGCTCAATGTCCGCCACGCAGAACCCAAGCCCCTTGGTGATGGCTTCAGCTGTAACCACGTTTGCCAATATTGGCGACACCCAAGCCAGGCTTGCTGAGGTCGGTTACATCTCCGATCCGCAGATTGCCGGCGTTGTCTCCCTGGCGGCCCAACTGGGCAAGCCACTTTTGGCTGAAGGCCCAGCTGGCACCGGCAAAACCGAACTGGCTAAGGCCATCGCTCGGTCGTTAAATGCCCGCCTGATTCGCTTGCAGTGCTACGAAGGTCTGGATGAGTCCCGCGCGCTATACGAGTGGGACTACCGCAAGCAACTTCTGCGTATCCAGGCTGCCCGCCAAGAAGCAGCTGGCGATTGGAATGCCATCGAAGAAGACATTTTCGGCGAGGAATATCTGCTGCACCGGCCTTTACTTGAGGCAATCCAAGCCGAAGATGACGTTGTGCTGCTCATCGACGAAGTGGATCGTCTCGATATCGAAACCGAGGCACTGCTGTTGGAAATTCTGTCTGATTTCCAGGTTTCGATTCCAGAGCTTGGCACCGTTCATGCCAAGCAGATTCCTCTCGTTGTGCTGACATCAAATAACAGTCGGGATCTTTCCGAAGCACTCAAGCGCCGCTGCTTATTCATGCACGTGGGCTATCCAACAGTTGAACGAGAACGCGAAATTATTTTGGCTGCGGTTCCAGGTATCACTGAGAACTTGGCGGAGCAAGTTGCGCGCATCGTACGCACTCTTCGTGATCTCAACCTCAAGAAGAGCCCATCGGTGTCAGAAACCCTTGACTGGGCAAGGGCTTTGGTGCTTCAAGGAAAAACTGAAGTAACAACCGACGTGGTACTTGAACATCTTTCAGTGCTACTCAAGCATCAGACAGATATTGAAAAGGCTACTGAGGAACTCACTGGTCCATGAGTTCACTGAGTGCACGACGTTTCTTACTCCGACAAGAATCGGAGCACTTCGTCTTGGCAGGTAAAGTTCGAGGTGGTCGCGTAATGGTCAACACCTTTCAACACAACCATTCGCGCGTCGGGCAACGCTTCAGTCATTGCGTCCGCAGGACCAACCATGTCTCGATCACCGATCACTACCAAAGCAGGAACTGTGACCTTGCTGAGTTCACTCAAGGCTGGCATTTCTGTAAAGCCCTTGATGTAACGCTCGACTGCTCCTCGATCATTACCTGCGGTTTCCAACAGTTGCAACACAAGATCAGCAAGTACCAGGTCGTCCGCCGTGGGGGTGTGCGTCCACATGCCATCACCAATGCCAAGCAACACAATCTTGCGAAACGCGCTGGGTTTGGCCAAAGCCGCGCGCAGCACGATACGTGCACCAGCGCTAAAACCAATGGCATCAACGGGTTCCTTCTCGCTCACCAAATCAAGGAACCGCTGAACGGCCTCGCTCTCACCACCTTGAGCTTCGGGGGCAGCGCCGTGTCCAGGCAGCTCGTATCCCATGACCTCAAAGCCCTCGGATTGCAAAATGTCATCCCAACCGCTCACACCCCAGTTGTGAGCGAAGGACGAGCCAAGACCATGAACAAGCACTACGGGAACCGACATGCCTGGAGCATAAAGCCAGCCCAAGGGGGTGCGCAGCATGCTTTCAACAGTTGAGGGATTGGTCCGCGAACTTCGGACCATCGGAATTCCGGTATCTACGACGGAACACATTGATGCCGCACGAGCTCTCAAGGTAATTGACATCGGTGATCGCTCGCAGGTCAAAGCTGCGCTCGCAGCAACGATGGTGAAGCGTATTGAGCACCTACCTGCTTTTAATACGGTGTTCGATCTGTTCTTCTCCGGGCTCGCTCAACTTGAAGGCGCCCTTGAGGAGGTCGGCGAGGAGGGCAGCCCGAACAGTGTTGCCGCAATGCTCAATGCACTAGGTGATGAAGAACTTCGCGAAATGCTGATCAATGCAACTGAAATGAACGATGAGCTCATGATGAACGCCCTCGTTGAAGCATTTGTTGATAGAAAAGCCAATATTCAAAAGGGCGCTCAGGTTGCGGGCAACCTGTATGTCTTTCGAGTATTGCGATCCCTTGATCTTCCCGACGTGCGTGAGCAGTTGATCGAACGCCAAGAAATTGATCCTGAATCCCCTGGCGCTGATCTCCAGCAACGCCTTGCGGAATCGGATGCTGACCACAAGGTTGAACTTCTGCAACAAAAAGTTGAAGCAGCAGTTCGCATGCAGCTGGTAGCTGATCGAGGCGCTGGTGCTGTTGCGCGATCGCTGCGTTCAAAATTGCCAGAAGATATTGATTTCCTGACAGGTTCAACTGCTGAAATCGAAGCCCTGCAATGGACATTGGCGCCTCTTCCAGTTCAACTTGCACAAAAGCTCGCGGCAAAGCGATCACATGGTCGCCACGGTGTCATTGATTTTCGCGGAACCGTTCGCCACTCCATGTCTACCGGTGGCGTTCCTGTTGATATCGCCTTTAAAAAGCCACATCCGCCTAAGCCAGAACTCATTGTGTTGGCGGATATCTCGGGATCAGTCTCTTCTTTCGCGACTTTCACCCTCCAACTCACCTTCGCGATTCGCTCACAATTTCGCAGTGTTCGCAGCTTTGTCTTTATCGATGGCATCGATGAAGTTACCGACATTATGCAAAGTTCGGACGACATCGCCGAAGCTGCTGCTCGCATTGATGATGAAAAGAAAGGCTTTTCCCTAGATGGCAGATCTGACTACGGATCAGCCTTCCGCTCCTTTGTGAAGCGATGGGGCATGCAGATCAACAGCCGCAGCATCGTGTTAATTCTTGGCGATGGGCGCTCCAACTACCGTCAGCCTTCCGAAGACATGGTGGAGTTCATGGCCAAGCGTGCGCACCGAGTTTTCTGGCTTAACCCAGAACGTGAGGTCAGTTGGGGTGAAGGGGACTCAGTCATTCCTAAATATGCGCAGCACTGCAGCAAGGTTTTTGAGTGCAGAAATGTTCGTCAGCTAAAAGAGTTCATCGATGAACTCGACTAACGATAGATTCGCAAGGCAATCAAAGGAAGGGAAACCATGAGCAACATCTCAGAGGCTATGAAAGCCGCTGTGGGCACTGTCACCGGACGCACAGTGAGTTATCCAGTAAGCGAATCAGATATTCGCAAGTGGGCATTGGCTGTGTACTACCCAGGGCAACCACCAGCCGAGTTTATTGACGCAGCTGCCGCTGCGAAAACAATCCATGGCGGCATCGTTGCCCCAGAAGACTTCAATCCCTTCGCCTGGATCACTGCTGGCCATGAGAAGTTCATTAAGAACGCTGGGAAGCTGGAAAACAACAATCCAGATAACCCTGAAATCGCATTGGGAATTGATGGCCCTGGCCTGAAGTTCCAGATGAACGGCGGGATGGTCTGTGAATATGGCGTACGCATAAAGCCCGGCGATGTCATCACCAGCGAAAGCTCAGTTGGCGAATACTCAGAGCGGGAAGGCCGCTTGGGCCTCATGCTGTTTAGTCGGGGAATTTCAACGTGGACAAACCAAAACGGTGAATTGGTCAAGCGGACCACCGGCACCTTGATTCGGTACTAGGAGAGATGAATATGAACGTTAATGTCGGTGACGTAGTCCCAAGTTTTGTTCGCCAAACCGAGTTTGCGAACTGGAACCGTTACGCAGCAGTGAACGATGAATTCGTTCCCATCCACATGGATGATGAAGCAGGAGCTGCTGCCGGTAACGGTGGAGCTTTCGGCATGGGCAACCTTCAGTGGGCGTATCTCCACAACATGCTTCGTGACTGGATGGGCCCAAACGGCACGATTCTCACGATGGAAGTGCAGTTCCGCAGCATCAACCACAAGAACCAGATCGTTTCGGCAAAAGGTGTGGTTACTGCCGTTGATGGTGATGTGGTCACTCTGGAGGTATGGACTGAGCAGCAAGAAGGCACCAAGTTGGCGCCAGGAACTGCGACTGTTCGAATTCCTGCGTAGGTCGCAGGAATGCCTGATACCTATTTAGTACCTGAGGTTCTTGCAGCAACTGGGCGTGCAGTTTCGACGGCGACGAGCTACCCGGTAAGTGCTTCAGATATTCGTAAGTGGGCGCTGGCCGTGTATTACCCAGCGCAACCACCGCAGTACTTCATTGATACCCAATACGCACCTGAAGATTTCGATCCTTTTGCGTGGGGTCCGAAGTCACATGAATCGTTTCTTCCGGGAGACGATTCAGGAATTTGGCATCGACATGGCATCAACCAGCGAGCTCTGGGCTTTCCAGAGTGGAAATTCATTGTCAGTATGAACGCTGGGATGAAGGTTGAGTACGGCGTACGCATGCAGGTCGGTGATGTCATCACTGACGTGAAGTCATGCGGTCAATACACAGAGCGTCAAGGTCGCAATGGGTTGATGCTGATTTCTCAAAGCATCAGCACCTGGACCAATCAGCGTGGTGAACTGGTCAAGCGCACCACCAACAGCGGTATTAGTTACTAAGCACAAAAAGAAAGGGCCCCGTTAAGTATCGGGGCCCTTTCTTTTTGTCGCCAATTAGTTAGCGAATGGATCGCCAGGAATATCTTCATCAGTGAAAAACATTGGTGCGCCCATCGTGTCATCAACGTTGCAGTAGATGAGGTTTTCGCGAAGTCGGGTGGTGCGCACGCCCTGCTTGTTCAACCATGCTTCTGCTGAATCCAGATTCTTGACCTTCCAGCGAAGTGAGTAGATGCAGTTTCCCCACTTCTCCACATGGCGTCCAAGGTCTGAATCCATTTCAAGTGGCTGAGCAAGCTGCAAGAGACAGTCGCCAAGTTGCATCGTGTAGTACTTACATTGCAGATCCTCATCAATACCTTCTTGGAGTGGAACTGCCTGCATGATGTCTATGTAGGTCTTCACTGCAGAGTCAAGATC
>WLOE01000010.1 GCA_009699465.1 Actinomycetota bacterium
CAAGACACCGCAGAACTCTTCTTTGAAGATGTGCGCGTACCAGCTGCAAATCTCTTGGGCGAAGAAGGCCAAGGTTTTTACTACTTGATGATGAATCTTGGTGTTGAGCGATTAGCCATTGCCTTGGCTGCGCTTTCCCAGGCACGTCAGGTCTTTGATGACACCCTGGATTACGTTAAAACGCGTGAAGCCTTCAAGCAGCCAATCGGAACCTTCCAAGCTAATAAGCATGTGATGGCAACTTTTGCTACCGAACTTGATATCGCACAGGTCTATGTCGACTCGCTTATCAGCAAGGTGCTTGATGAAACGCTCAGCGATATTGAAGCGTCAAAGGCCAAGTGGTGGGTGACAGAACTTGGTAAGCGCGTGATTGATGGTTGCCTGCAATTACATGGTGGTTACGGCTACATGCTCGAATACCCTGTCGCTAAGGCCTATATTGATTACCGGTACATGACTATTGGCGGCGGAAGCACAGAGATCATGAAGGAAATGATCGGTAACGATCTCGGGCTGGCTTGGCGCAATCGTGGCTAATTTCTCTGGCGTCATTACCGTTGAAGATCGTCTCGCAATCCTGGATATGTTTGCCCGGCAATCCCATTGCATCGACGGCGGTGATGCTGCTGGCTGGGCTGCTACCTATGCGGTTGAAGGTTCATTTCATTCACCGACCTACAAGCTCACTGCAACAGGCCGTGCCGCACTCACTGAGTTTGCGGAAAACTCAAATGCGGGTGCGCGGTCACGTGGTGAGCAATTTCGACACCACGTTTCAGCCATCATGCTCACCCCAAAAACCCCCACTGAAGTGACTTCGGTGAGTTATCTCATGATCTTGGCCACCACACTGGATGGCACGCGGGTAGATCGAAGTGTGAGAATGTTTGATGATCTAGTGAAAGTCGAAGGGGAGTGGCTCGTGGCATCGCGAACCGTGCTTCGTGACGATGCAGAACTGCAAGCCAAGTAAAACTTGAGATAAAGGGTGGGGCTGTAATGAAATTTGTGACCTTCAAGGCCGATGGTCAGACTCGCATTGGTGCTTTTGACGGCGCTACCGTCACTGAACTCACCAGCCTGCCCGCAGGCGTGAATGATCTTCGCGGACTGCTTGCTGCAGTGGCACCAGCTGATCTAGCCAAAGTCGAAGCCAAGGGCAAGACATGGGATCTTGCAGATGTTGAGCTCCTTCCAGTTATTCCTAATCCCAACAAAATCATCTGCGTTGGTGTGAATTACCGTTCGCATCGTGAAGAAACTGGTCAGGATCCGAACCTGAAGCCAACGATTTTTACGCGCTTTGCTGACACGCAGATTGCTCACGGTGCAGTTGTTACGCACCCGTCAGCAACCGATAGTTTCGATTACGAAGGCGAACTTGCTGTGATCATCGGTAGAGACGCTAAGAACATTTCAGCGGCTGATGCCTGGAGTGTTGTTGCTGGCTTCGCGCCATACAACGATCTCACGGCTCGCGATTGGCAGAAACACTCAACACAGTGGATTCCTGGAAAAAACTTCCCTGAAACAGGTGCCTTTGGCCCAGCCATGGTGACCTTGGATGAAATTGCTGACGTTCCATCAGTTGAACTCACCACTCGAGTCAATGGGGATGTTCGCCAAAACGCAACCCTTGCCGAAATGATCTTCGATATCCCTGCCTTGATCGAATACATCACGGGCTTCACCCCACTTGCACCTGGTGATGTGATTGTTTCTGGAACTCCAGGTGGCGTTGGCAAGTTCATGACACCGCCGACCTACCTCAAGGCCGGCGATGTTGTGGAAATCGAACTCAGCGGTGTGGGCTTGTTGGTCAACACCATCGGCTAATGACAGAAGTTAAAAGAACGGGCCCCGCATACGCGAGGCCCGTTCTTCTTTGTCTATCTCGTTAGCGAACCTTGCGGAAGTACGGCAGGAACTTGGTGCCATCTCCCACAGGAAGCATTTCGGCTTGCACGCGATCTCCGATCTGCAAATCGGCAGCATCGGCTTCATCGACAAGACGCGAAAGTAAGCGGATTCCTTCATCAAGGCGAACATCGATGAAGGCGTATGGAGCCTCATCAACAAACGATGGATTTTCTGGACGGCGCACAATTGAGAAGGTGTAAATCTCACCGGCACCTGAAAGGTGCTCATAGATGAAGTTCTCGCTCATGCAGGTTGGACACACTGGCTTTGGGTAGTACCAAAGGCGATCGCAATCCTGACAACGTTGTGCACTCAAGATGCCCTTTTCACCATTTGCCCAATAGTCGCGATCCCAAGGAACGGTCTTTGGCGTTGGCCTAGTCATTGAAAGGCTCCTTTCCAAGCATCATGCCGCACGTAATAACAAGGTTGGTTTGGTAGGACATCAAGCCGATGCCGCTGACAAATCCGATCTTTGCGTCCTTGATCTGCCGCGGGCCGGCTTCACCACGAAGTTGGCGAATGGATTCGATCACTGGAATGTAGCCGCCGCCAAGACGTGGTTGACCAATGGAAAGGATGCCACCGCTGGTGTTGATTGGCAGTGGGCCTTCGAGGGAGAAATCATTCTCCTCAACCCATTTACCTCCCTGGCCAAGGTCGCAGAAGCCAAGATCTTCGATCTGCTTGATGATTGCCATTGGGTAATCGTCATACAACTGCATGAAGTCGAGATCTTCGCGCTTGGTCTTTTCAAAGAGTTGATCGCGAATGTCGATAAACCCGGTGAGCAAACGATCAGGCTCTTGATCTTGCGCGCCAGCACTGTGCTTTTCTGCGTACGTGCCGATGTAGATCGGAGGCTTCGCTAACTTTTTAGCGTATTCCTCGCTCGTGACGATCACAGCAATTGCTCCAGCGCATCGCATCACGCAGTCAAGCTTGCGGATTGGGTCAGCAATCAATGGTGAATTGATGTAGTCATCAATGGTCATTGGGTCGCGCAGCAATGCATTGTCGTTCAGTGCAGCATGCTTTCGGAAAGTGACCGAGACCTTGCCCAATTGTTCGAGCGTGGTTCCGTAGGTTTCCATGTGCAGGCGCTGAACCATGCCGAATTGACTGTTTGGTCCGCCGTAGCCGTAAGGCAGGATGAAACTGCGGTGTGCGTAATCAATTGGAGGCGACACTGCATCGTGATGCAGGTCGGTGAAGTCAGCACGGTTGCCGCCACCAACACACACCACAACATCTGCGCGGCCAGCTTCAATTGCTTCAACAGCGCGAGCGATGCTCATCACTGATGATGCGCCGCCGTAGTCAGCCTTCATCGTCCAGTTCACTGCAAGGCCAAGATGTTCTGCCATGTACGAAGAGTCATCGGGCAGCACGTTGGCGCAAAAGACGATGCCATTGATATCGGACTTTGGAATGCCGGTGTCGTCCATCGCCAGGCGAATTGCCTCGGCCATGAACTGAAGATCCGCCTTCTCTGATTTTCGCGAGAAGGTGGTTTCAGCCGCTCCAGCGATTACTGCTCTGGTCATGAATACTCACCTCTGTGGGTTTGGGTCTGTGCGCTCAACACGGTCGACTCCTTCTCTGGGGTGAAACTACATCGCGGTCGAGTCGCATCAGGTGCAGCTCGTGCGTAGGGTGGATCTTGGTCGATCGCCCGAGTTGGAGCGAAACCGGAGGCTATATTATCAGAATCGATTTCTTAGTTCAGAGTATGGAAAAATCTATTTCTGACATTCTGAGTCTACTTTTCAATAAAACCTTGCAGAAAACATCGCCCTATGAAATTGTTGCGCTCTGGGGCTTTGACTCCTGGAATTCTCGACTTTGGAGGCACCCATGACCATCGCTGACTCAACGCAGGCCGGCAACCCGGGTGAGCATATCCGCGCGACGGTGCCCTTTGCGATCCAAAATCTCGAGCGGATTCCCACCAAGCGTTATTACGACCCTGAATTCTTCGAATGGGAAAAGAAGCACCTGTGGACCCGTACCTGGCAGATGGCATGCCGGCTGGAAGAAATCCCCAATATCGGCGACTTTATGGAATACACGATTATCGACAAGTCGGTCATCGTGGTTCGCGAAAGCGAAACAGAGGTCAAGGCTTTCCAAAACGTCTGCCCGCACCGAGGTAACACGTTGGTTCGCGGCACCGGAAACGCAAAGAGCGGTTTCGTGTGTGGCTTCCATGGATGGTGCTGGAACACCAAAGGCGAAAACACCTTCGTGTATCAGCCACATCTGTTTAGCGAAGCCAATATTGACCCAAACAACATTCGCCTTCGTGATGTGAAGTCGGAAGTCTGGGGCGGCAATGTCTTCATTAACTTTGATGCAAACGCAGCTTCGTTGAAAGAGCGCCTGGATCCCTTCTACACCAATGTAGGCGCCTACAACATTGAGCATCAGCGCACAGTGTGGTGGTACGCAGTTGAAGTGCCTTCTAACTGGAAGGTTGGCGTTGAAGCTTTTATGGAGGGCTACCACGTTCTCCAAACCCACCCGCAACTCATGCCAAAGAATGCTCGCCCTGCAACGCAGCAATTTGCGGCAACCCAAGGCGGCGGCAGTTCACTTGCAGCTCGCTTGGCAGGCGCTGATTCAGCCGCTGTTGCCAAGGCAACCAATGACTTCCTCATCACTATCGGTCATGGCATGGATTCATGGATTCTTGAAAAGGACCTCACAATCGCTGCAGGGATGCAGGCAGACTTGCCAGAAAATGTTGAAGAAGCCATTCCTGAATACCGTCGTCAGCTTAATGATGCGATCGTTGAATGGAACCGCGCACAAGGCATGCCAATTGCTGACCTCAATGCGCTTGAGGCTGCTGGCAATCGACCAACCGTGAATCCTTCTTTCCCGAACTTCTTTACGCTGCCGTACTTTGGTAACTCAACCTCGTACCGGTTCCGTCCACTCACGCCGGACACCATGATCTTTGAAATGCGCTCAATGACCCTCTTCCCAGAAGGCGAAGCGCCAGAGTGCCCCAAGGAACCAACGTGGGTGGACCTTGATGATCCACGTTGGCCAGCTATTCCCGTTCAAGACTTCGGAAATATCCCAAATATTCAAATTGGAGTGAAGGCTCCAGCACTTGAACACACAAGTATCTCGCGTCAAATTGAAGGACGAATTAGTAGCTTTCATCAATTAATTGACGGTTATCTTGCTGGTGTTGACGAAGAAACTTTGACCCGCGCGCATCGCTTCGCATCCGGGCCAATTGACGTTCCAATTGTTGATATTTGGACTGAAGAAAGTTAAATCTTTTTCAAAATCTTGATTACTACTTTGCAATCAGCAAAGTACAAGCCGTAAGGCGTGTAGGAGGAAATGAATGTCGCTGAGTACTCAGCAGTTGGAAGAAGCGTATGCAGAAATGCTACGCATTCGCGGGTTCGAAGAACGTGCGCAAGAGCTCTATGCAAAATTGCATTTCAAGGGTTCAACGCATCTGGGTATCGGACAAGAAGCAGTTGCCGTAGGTGCGCGTCTAGGTTTGCAAGAAGGCGACCTCGTTGCACCGACCTATCGCGGGCACGCATATGCATTGGCTTGGGGCATGACGTCATTCAGTCTTTTCGCAGAGCTCCTGGGCCGCGAAGCGGGTAGCAACCACGGCCGTGGTGGCTCTAAGCACATGGGTAGCGCTGAACTCGGTGTGATTCCAGGAAACGCAATCGTTGCTGCGAACCTGCCAATCGCTTGTGGCACTGCATTACGGGCGAAAATGGACGGCGACGACGAAGTCACGGTCGTGGTCTTTGGTGACGGTGCAACTAACCAGGCTGCATTCCATGAAGCAATGAACCTCGCTGCCGTGTGGGATCTTCCTGTGATTTTCCTATGTGAGAACAACCTTTACTCGGAAATGACGCCGATCAAGGATGCAGTCAAGGTTGATGAACTGAGTATTCGTGCCTCTGCTTATGGCATGCCAGGTGTGCGCGTTGACGGCATGTCAGTTGGTGCAGTGGCTGATGTGGTTTCCCAAGCTGCAGCACGTGCACGCGCAGGTCAAGGTCCAACCTTCATCGAGGCAATGACTTACCGCTACTGCGGCCACATGCCAGGTGACATGTGTGATTACCGCACCCGTGAAGAAGAGGCTGAGTGGAAGTCCCGCGATGCGATCGAGGCTTGCGAAGCGCTCCTCGTTGCAGGTGGAAAGACACCAGCAGAAACTGCTGCAATTCGCGAGCGTGTTGAGCAAGAGCTCAATGCTGCAGAAGCAGAAGCACTTGCTTCACCTCTACCTGATCCTTCAACAATTAGTCGCGGCGCTGCTGCATGGATGGAGACCTCACGATGAGCGCGCGCGAACTTCCTTACCGCGAAGCAATTCGCGAAGCAATTCAAATTGAAATGCAGCGTGACCCAGATGTATTCATTATGGGCGAAGACATTGGCAGCTACGGCGGCATCTACAAGGTGACCAAAGGTCTCTATGAAGAGTTCGGCCCAGAACGCGTGATGGATACCCCAATTTCTGAAGCCGGCTTCGTTGGCGCAGCGATTGGTGCGGCCATGGTGGGTAAGCGTCCGATCGTCGAATTGATGTTCATGGACTTCTCGCTAGTTGCGGCAGACCAGATCTTGAACCAAGCTGGCAAGCAGCGCTTCATGAGTGGTGACGACTTCCGTGTTCCCATGACCATTCGCACCCAGCAGGGAGCCGGCGGTGGCGTTGGCGCTCAACACGGTCAGTCACTAGAAGCGCTCTTCATGCATATTCCGGGCTTTGCGATTGCGTTGCCTTCAACTGCTGCTGACGCCAAGGGCCTGATGGCTACAGCAATCCGCATGGATGATCCAACAATGTTTATTGAGCACAAGACTCTGTATGCAGAAAAGGATCCAGTTCCAGAAGGTGAATACCTGATTCCGTTTGGTCAGGCTGCGATTCGCACTGAGGGTTCTGACATCACTTTGATCTCATACAGCGCTTCAATGTTGCCAACACTCAAGGCAGCCGAATTACTCAAGGCAAACCATGGCATTCATGCTGAAGTCATCGACCTTCGCACGATCGTTCCTGTTGACTGGGAAACGATCACGGCGTCAATCATGAAGACTGGTCATGGTGTTGTGATTCACGAAGCACATCGTCGCGGTGGGGTTGGCGCTGAAATCGCTAGCGAACTTACCCAGCGCACCTGGGGAACATTGGCCGCTCCTATTGCACGTATCGGTGGCTTGGATATCCCAATTCCGTTCTCCCCATCTTTAGAAGCGGTTTGGCATATTCAGCCGCAAGACATTGTCAACACTGCTCTTCGAACGTTGAAGAAGTAGTTCTTCTCAGGCGACGAAAGCATCCGAGATATGGCGAACATAAGTAACGGTTGGGTAACTGGCACGCGCGATTCAGTAACCGCTGCATTCGCTCGATCGTTGGCAGCTGTTCCCACCAATGTGTTCCTTGATTTCTCGGGTGAGAGTTACACCTACGAGCACTTTGATCACCTGAGCTCACACCTAGCTTCATCATTTTTGGAGCTGGGTGTGCAGCCGGGGGATCGAGTCGCTTCGATGCTGGATAACAGCGTGCAGGCAGTTGCTACCTGGATGGCCGCAAATAAAATCGGTGCGATCTGGGTTCCCATCAATACTGCGAATAAAGGCGAGTTCTTACGTCACCCGCTAGCTGACTGCGGTGCCAAGCTTGTTGTGGTTGATGCACAGTATTTTGACCGCATAGAGACGGTGGCACATGGAGTGCCTGAGCTATCACTAGTTCTGGTGAATGGCGAATTTGCTGGTGCTGATGTCCCTGCACTGGATGTGCGGCCCCTCGGCGATTATTGGGGTGACTCAACGGGCGTTGAAGTTGTAGAAAATTCGCCATCTGATATTGGCGCCTTGATGTACACCTCTGGCACAACAGGCCCGTCCAAAGCCTGCATGATGAGCCATAACTATCTCTGCAACATTGCTCGTGCAGGTTCAAATCTTGTTGCGCTCGAACCACACGACATCGTATGGACACCGCTGCCGCTTTTTCATACGAGTGGATTGCAGGCGATCCTTGGTGCGATCATCGTGGGTGGGAAGGTTTCAATTTCATTGAAGTTTTCCGTCACGAACTTCTGGGCTGAGATCGAGACATCAGGTGCGACCGTAGCCAAGATCATGGCATCGATGGTTCCGATCCTGATTGCTGCTCCTGAAGATGATGCGATGAAGCGAACTTTTGGTCAGGTGCGAGCAGTGGTGGGTAATCCGTTCACCCCCGCCCAAAAACAAGCGTTTTACGATCGCTTTGGTGTGAAATACATAGCGAATAATCAGTACGGCTCAACTGAGGTCTATTGCGGAACTAGTGTTCCTTATCTCGCAGACACGCCTCAAGGTTCAGCGGGTAAGCGCAATGATGACTTTGATGTAATCGTGCTAGATGACAACGACTGCGAAGTCCCTTATGGCACCCCTGGTGAATTGTGTTTCAGGCCAAGTAAGCCAGACGTGATGTTCTCTGGTTACTGGCAGCAGCCCCAGAAGTCGGCTGAAGTGTGGAGAAATCTTTGGATGCACACCGGTGACATGGTGCGCATGGATGAAGAAGGATTCATTTACTTCACCGACCGCAAGAAGGATTACATGCGCAAAGGTGGGGAGAATATCTCTGGCTTTGAAATGGAAAAGACGTTCATCGGGCACGACGCCATTGGTGAAGTATCAGTACATGCGTTGCCTAGTGAGCTTGGCGAAGATGACATCAAAGTGGTTGTCGTGCTTGCCGATGGTGCGAATCTGTCTCATGAAGATCTTTGGCACTGGAGTCGCGAGCGGGTGCCCTCCTTTGCCACCCCGCGCTACATCGAGTTCCGCAAGGAACTGCCAAAGAATGGCGTTGGTCGCGTACTGAAGTACCAATTACGCGATGAAGGCGTCACACCTGCTACCTGGGATGTGCAGACCACTGATTTAGTCAAGAAGCGAGTGAGTCAGTAATAACCGAGTTGTTTAACCTCGAAAAAGGATGTGCCAAATGAGCAAGAGCATGCTGTTGGTTCTCACGAATCCAGTTCCTGGCAAGGAAGCAGAATTTGAAGCTTGGTACGAGCAGCAGCATGTTCCTGAAGTGCTCGATATCCCTGGCTATGTCGCGGCCTCTCGGTGGAAGAAGAGCCATTTGGTGTGGCCAAGTGGACGCCCATCGGTTGATCAATCCCGGGCGGCGCTGTACACGGTTGAAGGCGATCTGGAAGAAGCCATTAACGCCCTCACGAGCCGGGTGGCTGATGGCACGATCGTGCTTCCCGATTGCATCGACATCGAGTCAATTGGTATCACGCCCTATGAATTCATCAGTGACACCGAGTAATTGCTGGTAGAAATAGGTACGTACCAGAATTGATCGCCTGAGTTGAAGGAAACTATGTCGCCCAAAGAAGACGCAATCGACATATTGGTTGTCGGTTCTGGCCTAGCGGGTCTCACTGCTGCAATCACTGCTCGTCAAGCAGGTGCTGAACTCGTGCTCATCGCTGAATCCCAAGATGTTGTTGGTGGGTCAACGCGCTTGTGTGACGGAATGATTCTTGGTGCCAACACGCGTTTGCAGCGTAAGCACGGTATCGAAGACTCCGCGAAGAACTTCTTCAATGAATACATGGCATGGACCCAGTGGGAACTTCCAGGTGGCTTGATTAAAGCCTTCACCGAAGAATCAGGCCCCGCAATTGACTGGCTTGAAGAGCAAGGTGTGGAGTTTCACGATCTGGTGATTTACGGTGGAAGTGAAAACATTCCGCGCGGTGTAGTGGCTAAGGAAAAGGGTCAAGGCATCGTGAATGTTCTTGCCGCTAAAGCCAAATCACTAGATATCGATATTGCCATTGGCCAACCTGTGAAGTCATTAATCATCCGTGATGGCGCAGTTGTGGGTGCGATTGTTGGTGATGATGAGGTTTTTGCCCGATCCGTAATTCTGGCTTCCGGTGGTTATGGCGCAAATCCAGTAAAGGTTGCCAAGTGGTGGCCCAATGCAACAAGTGCCGGTGACTGGCTTTGGTACATGGGAGCAGATGGTGCCCAGGGCGATGCTCTGGATTTTGCGGAGCAAGCCAATGCTCGCATCAGCGGCTTTGATCGAGGACTTCGCTTACCGCACCCAAATTTCGTCAATGCACAAGAGCCGTATATTCCGGGTTGGCAAATCATGGTCAACGCACAAGGCACACGCTTCGTTGATGAGTCATCTCCTTACGGTGCGGTCGATCGCGCCTTCTCGCTGAATGACAACAAGGGATTCATCATCTTTGATGACCAGGCCCTCCATGTTGATCCAGATAACGAGATGCCTGCGTATAAGCAAGTGGTTCCAGCCTTTGGCAAACGTCGCAGCGCCAGCTGGAACGTTCCAATGATGGAAGAGATGATCGAAAAGGGTGCGATCACTCAAGCGAATTCAATTGCCGAATTGGCGCAGAAGCTCGGAATTTCTCCTGAACAACTGGAACACACGATTGCTCAATACAACGCAGGGGCCGCCGAGGGCATCGATGCATTCGGCAAAGAAGCCAAGTTCTTGCGCCCTGTTGTCCAAGCACCGTTCTACGGTAAAGAGATTCGCCCGGCAACAATAGCGGCAACAGGCACGGGCCCAATGATTGATAACAAAGCCCGCGTCGTTGATCACAATGGTGATCCGATTCCAGGGCTGTTTGCTGCAGGTGAAGCTACCGGTGGCTTTCTGGGTTACGTCTACGCAGGTAGCGGCAACTCACTTGCAGGTTGCGCAAGTTTTGGCCGAATCGCAGGAAAGAGTGCAGCCTCAACTCTGTAGCGGTTCAGTGCCGATCACGTTACTTGCAATCAGGTCGGCATATTTGGCCTCGGTTACCCCGAGTTCCCCGCGCAAAATCTCTTCATTGTGTTGACCAAGAGTTGGCGCTGGTCGACTATGAACCTTGCGGGTTGCCTCATAGGAAAAGTGCATAGGGAACGTAGGGAACAGGCGTGGCCCTGATAATGGGTGATCAAGCTCTTGGTAATACTCACGATCGACCAGTTGCGGTTCAATGTTGTAATCAACTGGCTTGAGTAAGCGCGACGCTGGTATCCCTGCACTTTGTAGTCGTGAGAGAAGATCATTCGCTGGATGCGCAAGAGTCCACGCCAAAATTATCGCGTCGATCTCATCGTGATGCTCATGACGTTCTTTCAACCCTGAGGCAGCAAAAGCGTCTAATGTAGGCATGCCAACCATTGCAATAAGTGACTGCCATTCCTGATCATCGCGAATTGAAAGGGCAATGTAGGTCTTTTCTGCATCTCCAGTTCGGTAAACGCCTTGTGGGGCATATCCCGGCGCACGGTTACCTGGTCGTTCTGGTGGGTAACCGAACTGATCTGCAATCAAGATGGCACCAGCCATCGCCATGCCAACTTCACTTTGTGGAACTTCAATCAGTTGGCCTTCGCCGGTGCGATCGCGGTATTCAAGCGCCGCGATGATTGCCGTGGTGAGGTGCATCGCCACGATTGGATCCATGTAGCCGCCAGGGGTTTGTGGTCGACTATCCGGATATCCAGTAACAGTGGCAAATCCAGAAACCTGTTCAAACACATCGCCCCAGCCAACATAGCTTTTCCATGGGCCTTCATTTCCAAAACTCGGTGCGCGCACCATGATGATTCCTGGATTGATCGCCTTCAGGTCTTCGTAGCCAAGGCCTTGCTTCTCCACTACGTGTGATGCGTAGTTTTCGATGAAAATATCTGCGCCTTCGCATAGTTGCTTCAACAATGCTCGGCCTTGATCGTTACTCGCATCGAGAGTGATGTCTCGCTTATCCAAGTTCGTAGCTTGCCAGAGCAAGCCACGATCCATCCAGCGATCACCAAGTATCGGGGCGGTGTGATTTGCGCGCCACACATCCGGGCGCTGCACGCTCTCAACCTTGATCACGTCAGCGCCTTGCGAAGCTAGGTACATCGTGCCGTAGGGAACAGACCAGAAGTGCGCGAATTCGATCACTCGAATACCTGCGAATGGCAGTGGCTGATTCATCGTTTGCCTACCGATGTGCCTTGTCGAGCAGGGGTAACTGAGAGCCGCCATGGCGGTCCAGGCACTTGGTAGGTGGATTGATTGCCTACGACCTCATAAAAGAATGGACGTTCTTGCCATTGCGCAAGTGCGAACATTTCTTTTCCTTGAGTCACTGGAATGGTCGGTACGCGCATGCTTTGACCAAGGGTGACGAGTTCATTCACAGTTTTATCGGCAAGGAAGGCATCGACTTTTGCACTGAATTCATCAAGTGGACCTTCTCCGCGATTCATTTCTTGCATGAATCCGTAGTAGTCCTCAAGGCCAGTCATTCGGCAAGCATCTTCCCATTGCGCCTGGGTCAGCGTGTTGATGCCGACCCAACCATCTACGCACCGGCGAATACCAAATGGCGAAATTAAAATGCGATCGCGAGGTACCCCGAGTTCACCTCGAGCGTCGTAGCGCAACCGGTCGTAACACAACATTGAGTGCGCTGCCTCAAACTCAGAGAAGTCGACGGTGACGGGAGTGTGTTGTTGTTTGGCTGCGCGGTAAGCGGTGAGCGCACTCACTGAGATGTATGAACCGGTTGCCCATTCGTGCATTTGCCCGCCTACTTGCACGGGTTCCATCACCACTTCTTTGCGGCTCGTTACCCAGCCGGCAGCTGCTTGAACAATCAGAGATGTAGCGGGGCGATCACGGTAGGGGCCAGTTGCTCCCCAAGGGGTTACATGGACGATCGCTATTGCTTGGTCGGTTGGGATATTGACATCAAGTGCCGCAAACTCTTCTGGAAGGAGTGTGGTCAAAATGATGTGCGCACTTGCGACAAGGGCCGCGAAGTCAGCATTACTGGGTAGGGAGTAATCAACACTCACACTGTGCTTACCCGTATTCAAAAAATCGAAAATAGCTCCATGGACCGCGCTGTCAGGGGGCAAAGCGGGGTGCCCGGCTCGCAGGGGGTGGCCAGTACTGTCTTCTACCAGAATCACATCGGCGCCTAGATCAGCCAGGAGCAGTCCGGCATACGGGAGCGCGAAGTCAGCAGTCCCGCCCACTTCCAGAACGCGGATACCCTCAAGCGCCGTCGACATCTAGCCTATCCTTCCGAGGTGGGTGAGTCTCGACAGAGAATATCCTAAAATTATATTCTCAGTAAAATTATCGAAAATGAGGGTAGATGTATTTCCCAACCGAGCAGGCTCAATCCCTCAGTGAGGCCGTGAACAGCCGCCATAGTTGCCGGTCATTTCGATCAACGCCGATACCCAACGATCAGATTCGTCAGATTTTCACACTTGCGCAGCAGACTCCTTCTTGGTGCAATACCCAGCCGTGGCAGGTGCAGTTCCTTACTGGTGCTGCAACCCGAGACTTCGCCAGCGAACTCACGAGACATGCCGCAAGCGACCCTTCCGGCAATCCGGATCTGCAATTCCCGGCGGAATATGTAGGTGAATTTGGGCAGCGTCGCCGATCATCGGGTCGCGCGCTCTTTGCGGCAGTAGGGCTTGCTCGTGATGATCTCGCCGGTCGGGCTCGTCAGTCCGCCTTGAATTACGAGTTCTTTGGCGCGCCTCACGTAGCCATCATCTCGGTTCCGAAATCTCTGAATGACTATGCACTCGTTGATGCTGGTGGTTACGTTTCGACACTGATGTTGATCGCCACGAGTTTCGGGTTGGGAACAATCGCTCAAGCATCGATTGCACGCTATTCACCGTTTGTGCGCGACTATTTCAGGATGAATGAACAACAGCGAGTGGTGTGTGCTGTTTCATTTGGATATGCAGATGAAACCAACCCTGCAAATGCGTTCCGCACGGATCGCAGTTCAATTGATGATGTAGTCATCGGACTATCGCAGTAGTTACTTCCACTGGCGAACAACTTCATTCAACGTGGACCTTGAACCCACTCGTTGTGCGTCAACATCAAATGGGTGCGCTGAAAGACGAGGCGCCGGCGCAGCCTTCAATTCACCATCATGTCGAGTGATGCTGTTTCGAGCCTTCATATGTGGGTGATCAGGTGCTTCAAGATGAGTGAGTACTGGAGTGACGCAGGCGTCTATACCTTCAAAGCGTGCAGTCCAGCTATCGCGATCGTCAGTAAGAAAAATTGCTGCGAATTGTTCACGTAATGCCAACCAATTGGTCTTGTCGTCGCGATCAAGCAGTGTGGTTTCATCTAAGCCGAGGGTTTTAGTGAATGCAGAATAGAACTGTGGTTCCATCGCGCCGACCGCGACGAACTTTCCATCTTTACATTCATACACGCGGTAATACGGCGCACCGCCATCAAGCGAATTCGATTCGCGCTCAGTTGAAAAAGCACCGCCGTTGGACATTTCTAAGAAAGGCTGCATGAGCACACTTGCGCCATCAACGACTGCAGCATCGATAACTTGCCCTTGGCCTGTGGTGGTGCGCTCAAAGAGCGCAGTCAAGATTCCGACGATCAAAAAAAGTGAGCCGCCACCATAATCGCCAATAAAGCTCATTGGAGGAACGGGAAATTCTTTTGGTCCGATTGAATGCAAGATTCCAGTAAGGCTGATGTAGTTGATGTCATGACCTGCCATTTTCGACATTGGACCTTCCTGGCCCCAGCCCGTCATCCGTCCGTAAATCAGCCGCGAATTTCTGTCAACGCACACGTTGGGTCCAAGCCCCAAACGCTCAGTAACACCAGGACGCATACCTTCTAGAAACACGTCAGCGCCGTCGACTAGTTCAAGCACCTTCGCAACATCATCTGGGTTCTTCAGATCTGCGTACACCTCAGTTCCGAGAAAGGGTGACCACCCGGTCAGAGCTGCAGGATTCGCAGGTGGGCGAGAGATACGCACGACTTCGGCACCCATGTTGGCCAGCATGTTGACTGCGAAAGGCACCGGCCCAAGGCCAGCAAGTTCAACGATACGAATTCCAGCAAGCGGACCAGACATGAAGACTCCAAGATGTTGTAAAGAAGAACGAGCATATTCGGCGGAGCATCAAACATGTCGGATCAGCGACGAGATAGATTGTGGATGTGAGTATTCCATCGATGAGTCAGCAGGCCCATCGACCATCCGGGCGAATGTCTGCTCAGGTGTATGAACTGCTCAAAGGGCGCCTTGTTAGCGGTGAATTTGCACCTGAATCGTGGATTCGCGTCGAGTCACTTAAAGTCGAATATGGCGTAAGTAAGCAACCAATCATGGATGCGTTGCGCATGTTGAATGCTGATGGGCTCGTCGAGATCATCCCTCAGGTTGGCTGCCAAGTAGCAAGCTACACCGCAACTGAAATCGCAGATTTCTTTAGCATGTTTGGCGGGATTGAAGGATCGATTGCGTCAGCTGCAGCGATTCGAGCAACACGTGAACAGTTGAATGAGTTGCGTCGAATTTCTGACCAGATTGCTCAGCTGCGTGACCTCACTGACAGTTCACAGCGCTCGCAGGCGTACTTGAGCCTCAATCGTGAATTCCACGCAACGATTTATGCAATGGCTGATTCACGCATCATGACCGAGTTATCCCAACGCATGCACGACCTCTCTGATTTTCTCATCAATACATCAGGCGTTCCAGGGGCACTGAGTGGTGCTCTCAATGATCGACATGACGACCACGAACGCATCATTGAAGCGTTGACGCAAGGTGATGCGGAAATGGCCAGATCTTTAACTCACGCACATATTGCAACAACGGCCCACATCACTCATCACGAGTAGATGAAGGCCGTTGCATTTGAAAGAGTGTTACCTACTGAGTACCGCATTCACGGCAGCGCTCAGTTGCTTGCTAGCTTCGGCCTGATCAGCTACTCCACTGAAATGACGCCATGCGATGAAACCGTCGGGGCGCACAAGCAATGCGCCAGCCTCATCAATTTCGCGAATGCGAGCCCAGTCGCCATATAAGTCTCGTGCTGTTGGCGAGTCGATGACAACCGCTTGCAAGAACGGCAGATCCATTTCGTTCACGGCGTCTGCCCAAGCCTGGCCTGCAAGGCCAGTAACGACAGAGAGTTTGCCCTTGCCGACAACATCCATGGTTGACACGCGTAGGCCGGCCTTGTCGACGAGCCAAGCGTGCGGAATCTTTGCCCCGGGGCGCGTTGATGCCTGGTAGAAAAGTTCGGGATCTTGTTCCCATGTTTCTACTGTTCCATCAGAGATGACTGCGTTGGATTCATACCGATGATTGACTTCCACACCTAGCGCATTGAATTCATAGTTGCGAAGTTCCACTGCATCACGAAGGGCTGCACGAGCTTGGGCGCCTTCAGGGGTCGGATCAGCGAGTTTTTCTAAGCCGCCTTTAATTCGGTCGGCAGCTTCCGGTGCCGCAAATGCTTCACGAAGAGGCGCGTAGGTATGACGCGACTTATTGGCACGCGCAACAACCTGCTCACCAACAGGAACGCGCTCTTTGCTGAAGGAATCAAGAAGTTCAGCTCCGGCGTACCCCTTGATCACGTACGCAAGTTTCCAAGCAAGGTTAAACCCATCGCTGATACAGGTATTTGAACCGAGACCGCCTGAAGGCGGATGACGATGCACAGCATCTCCGCCGCAGAGCACTCGACCCTTTTGGTAGTTGGTGGCATGTGACTGATTAACAAACCAGGTGGATGACCACTTCACGTCAATCTCAAGATCAGGATCGCCAACGAGTGCTCGGATCTTGCGTGTCACTGTTTCGACATCAGCATCAGGTGCACTGAACTGAACTGGACCTCCATGTAAATTATTGGATTCCTTCACTTCTTCGACTTTGTTCATATCAAAGCCCCAGCCGGCAATCCATTCATTCCAGGGACGAACGGTTCGCAGCAAGCCCATGCCAATTTCGCCGAAGTCAGCTTCAGGAGTCATAACCCAGTACAAAATGCTGGGGCGGTGAGCGACGTACTTGGAAAGATCGGCATGGAAGAGCGTGTACAAAGTGCCAGCACGAGCGAGATGACCCTCGAAGGGAAGTTCTAGATCGTCAACGATTTTCGACCTCGCGCCGTCTGCGCCAACGAGGTACTTCGAGCGGATTTCATATTCGCGCTCAGTGAGCCGTTCGCGCACGGTTGTGGTGACACCATCGGCATCTTGAATATGTGAGACATATTCCGTGTTCATGCTGATCTGGGCACCGCGCTTTGCGGCGTTGTTCACCAAGATTGGCTCAACAATGTCTTGAGGAACATCAAGCAAGGTGCAAGGACTGGCTTGAAGATAATTGGTCGCACGATCTGGCCCGGTTCCCCAGGTGCGCAGGCGAGCGACTTCTTCACCAGCAAGGCTGGTGGTGAACAACGTGTCACCCATGAGTTCCCAGGGCACGGCATATTTCTTTACTTCTTCTGAGACACCAAGATCACGAAGCACTTCAGCAGCACGCTGATTGGTGATGTGTGCGCGAGGAGTGTTCGCCAGCCAATTCCACATCGAAACAACATGCACGTTGACTCCGTAGGTGGCAAGAGCTAGTGCTGTAGTCATGCCTGTTGGGCCGGAACCAACTACAAGCACGTCAGTGTCGTATGTCATGTCTAATCCTTGTGTAGTGAAGTGGTCATGCTTGTTGTGCGAATGCGATACCGAGACCGGCAACCCATTCGTCAATAGCGCGATAGTAAGAAAGTGAAGTTTTGTACTTGCCAGCTACTCCAAGTGCCGCATAAGCAGCAATCCAGCAGCGAACTTCATGTCCAGAGTGACCGCCTTGCTCCGTTACCCACTCGGTGGTCCATGTCTTGATTGGTGAAAGATCACCAGAAGCCAAAATACGCATCAAGTCGGTATCCCATTGCGGGTTCAGCGGCATGATGTTTGCTCGTCCGGCAGCGAATTCAAGCCCAGTTGCAATGACCCGAGCTTCGTGCGCGGCTTGAGCATCAGCTGGGCGGTTACGGCCGGCGATGAGTCGTTCTTGCACCTCAGGTGGGACTTCGGAAAGGCGCGGCACAGGTGGGTCATGTGAAAGTCCGCCAGATGCAATGAGCAAGACTTTTTTATCAAGATTTGCAACAACCCGACCAACTGCTTCACCTAAGACTATGGAGCGATGCGGTGGCCCCATTGGTTCGGCGACAGAGTTGATGATGATGGGAACAATCGGTTTGGCATCGAGCGACCCAAGTAACAACTCCAGTGATTGTGCGACACCATGATCAACAAGGAGGCGTTCGCTGTAAGCAATGTCTACATCTGAGGCAAAGAGCTCAGCAACGATCGCTTCGCCCAATTCGCGATCAACATTCAATGGCCCAGGAATAGTTCCATAGTCACCAAATGATCGGGCTTGGAAACCGACGCAAAATGGCGGCATCATGTCGTAGAGCAAGCCGTTGTAATGATCAGGCGCAAACATCACCACCACATCAGGATCAAATTCGGCGATCTTCGCTCGGGCGTCGGCAAAGACTGATTCGACTTCAGCACGAATACCAGGCCCGGGTTCGTTGAAGTTCATCAATGGGGTGTGGGCCATTGCGCACATTGCCAGCGGCATCGGTCACCTTCTCACTCGTGTTGAGAATTGCAACCTACTAGCATGCTAGTGCGGGGTCAAGGGGTATTTTCGAGATTCTTGCCCCGTGATCAACCCGACTTGAGGAAACTGAGCACCTTGTTGCATCCCTCGCCAAAGGAGTCCGAAATGTCCCATCTAGCAAACTACATCAATGGCCAATCGGCACAGGGATCTGGATCGACACTCCTGGAGATGGTGAATTCCATCGACGGTTCACTGATGGGTCAGGCACGAGCAGGATCGACAGCTGACATCGATCAGGCAGTTCAGGCAGCAGCATCCGCCTTTGAGTCCTGGAGTGCTTTACCCACATCCGAACGAACGAGCTATTTGCGGGCGATCGCTGATGGCATTGAAGCGCGAACAGAAGAGTTTGCGCAATTAGCGGTGAAAGAAGTGGGAACCACGCTTGGCATCGCAAAAGCAGTGCAAGTGGGTTTGGCTCTAGATGTGCTTCGGTCGACGGCAGACGCGATGGATGAATTGGAACTTGAAGAACGCAGTGAAAACTTTCTCGCAGTTAAAGAACCCATTGGGGTCGTAGGCGCAATCACTCCGTGGAATTTTCCGTTACATCAAGTCGTTGCCAAACTTGCTCCTGCATTGGCTACTGGTTGCACGATTGTTGTCAAACCTGCAGAGCTCACAACGCTTTCGTCTATTGCGCTATTTGAAGTGATTCATCAAGTTGGCCTGCCAGCAGGAGTTGCGAATTTGGTGTGCGGGGTTGGCACAGAAGTAGGCGAAGCCCTTGCCTCACATCCATTAGTCGACATGGTGAGTTTCACGGGGTCGACAGCTGCAGGTGTACGCGTATCCATGCTGGCTGCCAAAGATGTAAAGAAGGTCGCGCTTGAACTTGGCGGCAAGTCGGCGTCCGTCATTCTTGAAGATGCTGATCTTGGTCGCGCGGTCTCAAGCACCCTAGGCGCGTGTTACCTGAACTCTGGTCAGGTGTGCTCAGCACTTACACGTTTAATTGTCCTGAAATCACAACAGCACGAAATTGAATCACTGTTGCTCACAGCAGTGGCAAAATTTGGAATCGGTGACCCATTTGATTCGGCGACGCGCGTTGGACCGGTCGCTTCACAAGTGCAGCAGGCGCGAGTGCTGGAATACATTGCATCAGGAATCGCGGAAGGTGCACGGCTGCTTGCAGGAACCCCAACTGCGCCCGAAAGTGACGGCTTTTATGTCACGCCGACGATCTTCACTGATGTCACCACAGGAATGAAAATTGCACAAGAAGAAATCTTCGGGCCAGTGTTGGTAGTGATTCCCGTGGAGAATGAAGCGGAAGCTTTGCGCGTGGCGAATGACACTGTGTATGGGCTTTCCGGTGCAGTCTGGACGGCTGATGAAGCACGGGGTGTGAGTTTTGCTCGGAAAATGCGTACTGGTCAAGTGCAGATCAACAATGGAGCCTTCAACGCTCATGCACCATTTGGCGGCTACAAGAAATCAGGCATCGGCCGGGAACTTGGGAAGTATGGACTTGAGGAATATCTTGAGTACAAGGCAATTCGATTCTGATAGGACATGTGATGACTTCAAGCGTGCAGGTGACCCGCGACGGCGGCGTAACTCTCATTTCAATGCAACATGGCAAGGTCAATGCGCTTGATCTTGAACTTTTGACACAGGTATATGAAGTCTTCGCAGGATTGTCGGCCGATGAAGTTGTCGTACTCACCGGAAATGGGCGCGCCTTTTCCGCAGGTCTTGATATGCGGCGACTCTTAGATGAAGATGCGAACTACTCGGATTCCTTGTTGCAGGCCCTCACTGACGCAACCTTGGCTATCTTTAGGCACCCGGCACCAGTGATTGCCGCAATCGATGGTGCTGCAATAGCAGGTGGTGCATTGCTTGCGTTTGCTGCCGACTACCGAATGATGGCTGGTGGAGTCATCGGACTTCCAGAGCTCAGCGTTGGAGTGGCATTTCCTCCGGCGCTCATTGAAGTTGCGCGGTATGTCATGGGTAAGGATCTACGCATGCATCTCTTAGGTGCCAGAGCAGTGAAACTTGAGGAAGCGTTGGCTGCCGGATTTGTTGATGAAATAGTTGCTCCGGATTCACTCCTGGAGGCAGCCCTTGCTAACGGCCGAGAGTTGAAAAACATCCCGGCAGTGAGCTACGCATTAGTGAAGTCTCAATTACATGCACCAACAGAGCAGTGCATCGCCGCGACTGACGTGAACGTGGCGGGCCACGTTGCGAAAGCATGGATGAATGATGCGGTTCGGGCGGGTATTCGCACTCAGGTGGAGCGAATAAAGAGCAAATAGGGACAATCCCACCCAGTGGATCAGTTTTAATCTTTTTTGCAATATTGCTGCAAACGATGAATCTACTCTCTACTCTCCAATATAAGTGGTCTGGGTCACATGTGGCGCAGAGAAAAACTATTCGGGCTCAGGTAGGGCTCTGATCTAACGGGGAGGGTTTGCATGTCTATTTCTTCCAAGCGAGGACGCGTCACGGCGGGTCTCATTGTCGGCGGCTTGAGCGCCTCCATGCTGGTTGCAGCAGTAGGTATGCCGGCTACGGCGGCTCCTGCAAAGCCAGTGGCCTGCGCTCCAACGCCAGGTGTGGAAAACGGCACCATCAAGGTCGGCATCATGTCGGGCCTCACTGGTGTGTACGCGCCAACATTCGCAGGTTTTGATAAAGCAGTTCGCCTGCGCTTCGATCAGGAAAATGCAAAGGGCGGCGTCAATGGACGCAAGCTCGTCACTGAGACATATGACGACATGAGCAGCGGTGCGATCCAGACCAACCTCACGAATAAGGGTCTTGATCAAGATAACGTTTTTGGTTTCACGGTAGCGAGCCTCGTTGACACGATGTACCCACTTCTTGTCAGCCGCAACGTCCCTGTTACTGGCCTTCGCAGCAACTTGGCTTACGGCATCTACCGCAACGTCTTCGGTGCAACTGGTGTGTGGAATAACGATTATGAATCAGGCGCGACTATTCAGCGAATGAAGGATGCTGGTGCAACAAACATCGCTGTGTTGTCACATGCATCAGCCGGCGGTATAGCTTCGGCTAATGCGCAGTGGGCAGTTGTTCCATCCATGGGAGCCACCCAAGCCTTGAAGCTCACCGACCTTCCAGTAGGCGCATACGATGCAACGTCTACTGCGCTTCGCCTCAAGAACTCCACCGCAAATGGTGTGTTCGAGCAGGTTTCCGTTGACGGTGGGATCTCAATCGCTAACGCAATCAGGCAGCAAGATGCAAGCAATATCAAGGTTCAGCTCATCAACCCATTGGCTGACCCAACAGTTGCTGCGAAGAATGCTGCAGCCTTTGAGGGTGTTATCGGCGCCACCTACGGGGCAGTTCCACCAACGGCAAATGTTCGTGCGATGAAGACCTTCAACAACGCAATGCTTCGCGCTGGCTTCAATCCTTACGGTGCAACCGCACCAGTGGGTTGGATCGTTGCTGATGAATTCATTATGGGTCTGAAAAAGGCTGGTAAATGCCCAACTCGCGATGCATTCGTGAATGGTCTGCGCACCGTTGATCACTACAACGCAGGCGGCATGCTTCCCGAATACATCACTTACGCACCAGGCCTCACGCCACTAGGCAACCCACCAAAGTGCTTGTGGTTCAGTGTTGTAAAGAGTGGCCAGCTCGTGGCTGACAAGGCAGCAACCTGTGCTCCTTGGATTAACAAGGCCACTGGCCAAGCCATCAATAAAGCGTAATTGCTTGACCCAACGAAATGTGGGCTACCTCCAATAGGAGGTAGCCCACATTCGTTTATCTCAATCTCTTCGCAATTCTTGGTAGCCTGAAACGAGTCGGAACGCTCACGTGAGTGCCGACCCGTTGTTGAAAGGCCACCATGGAAATCAAAAAGCCTGCGCTCCTAGATTTACTCGCGCTTGAAGAGCCGGCGCGGGATGTGTTTCGCGCCTCAACTGTGTTTGCTGACCCGATGAACCTCTATGGGGGTCAGGTTGCTGCTCAAGCGTTACGTGCCGCAGGGATGACTGTCGACAAGGATCGTGCGGCACCGCATTCGATGCATTGCTATTTCCTTCGTGCAGGTGATCCGTTGAAACCGGTTGACTACTTCGTGCATCGTGACCGGGATGGTCGTTCATATTCGGCACGCACAGTGAGTGCAATGCAAGAGGGTCGCGAGATCTTGATTATGAGTGCTTCATTCCATGTCACTGAATCTGGCCCCGATGCACAGGGTTCGACCCTCCCCGTCTTGCCAAAACCAGGCGAAGCTGAATTGAAAGTCATAGATGCGCGTACCTGTGACATCGATTTCCTTGAAGCATCCGGCAAATCCGAAGGCGACATGATCCGTCAGGTGTGGACCAAAGCAGCAGTTGATCTAGGGGATGACCCATTGCTTCATGCTTGTATTGTCACTTACATCTCCGATATGTTCACCGGGCTCTTCACGCTCGTTCCACGTCGAAACGACGTTGCGTTGAGCAGCCTCGACCATGCAATTTGGTTCTTGCGTCCAGCAAAGGCAGACGACTGGATGTTTATGCAACTTCAAGGTGAGTCACTCAATGATGGGCGCGGACTTTACTCCGGTGAAATGTTTGATTCCGATGGAGCAATGATTGCAAAGTTGATGCAGGAGTCACTCTTCAGACCCCGTGCACCTAAGAGGTAACGTTTTGGCCATGACAAACATAACTCCGTTTCTCTGGTTCGAGCATTCAGCTGAAGATGCGATGGAGTTTTACGTTTCTCTATTTGACGATGCGAAAGTATTGAGCGTTCACCGCGCAGGGGACGACGGTCCTGTGTTTTCGGTCTCTTTTTCAATAGGCAGTCAAAGCTTCACTGCGATAAATGGTGGGCCGCACTACACCTTAACTCCGGCTACCTCGTGGATGATCACTTGTGATTCCCAAGAGGAGATAGATCGACTTTGGTTGGCACTGGGTGAAGGCGGTGAACCAATGCAGTGCGGCTGGATTACTGATCGCTTCGGAGTGACCTGGCAGATTGTTCCTTCGGTGTTGTTTGAGTATTTGAGCAGTAGCGAGCCCGGCGTTGGTAGTCGAGTGCAAGAGGCAATGCTCAAGATGACAAAGTTTGAAATATCCGGCCTTGAAGCCGCAGCACGCGAATAGCTAGCAGCAAATACCATCAATCGCGATGGCTAAATCAAAATCAAGATGAGTTAATCCTGATTGGTCGTGGGTAGTCAATCGCACTATGAGTGTTGTCCAGCGAATATCGAGGTCTGGATGATGATCCGCTTCCTCAGCTATTTCGGCGATGGCAACGACCCAAGTAATCACTTGAAGAAATGTCGCCGCAGTGAAGGATCGGGAAATCCCCTGACCGTCACTAGTCCATTGCGGAATGCGGGCAAGAAGCGTTGTGCTCTCGTCGACAGTGAGTAATCGCGGGCGCATGGCAACAACATAGTTCACGGTCAGTGGTCCTGAAGGAATTCCAGGCCCACTGACCGTGAGATTAGACAGGCACAACCTTGGCAACTTTGGATGTCGTGGTCACCCAACTTGTACCGCTATCGGTGTAACCCGGTGGCGTGGCGTCTTTCACCTTGTCAGTTTTTGTGTACTTACTGCCGTCATCGGTAAACCCAGTAGGCGGATTATCTTTCACTGTGATGGTGTACCCATCAGGAATAACTGCATAGAAACCTGCTGGGCTGCCGTCGCTTGGATTCCACTGATCCGGGCCGTAGTAGGTACCACCGTTGCTACCGTCTGATGTAAACGTGATGTGTGATCCGGTTTGAACAAATTGCGGGTGGTAGGTGTACGGGCTTGTCGTGGTTACATTATGGAAGGTGTAAGCCATCAGCTTCTCGCATAGTGACCCCGCGTCGGTGTATCCATCAGGGCAAATGTAAATCGTTTTGGTTGTAGGCCCGGGAGCAGGTGCAGGAGGTGAGGCAGGTGCAGGAGCTTCGGCAGGCACGAAAGGAGGAGCCGAAACCTGAACTGTTGTCACTGGCCCGCTGGCTTGTTCTGCGAAATTGCCAGAGATTTGACTGAGCGTTTGTTGCATTACTGCAACGGACGCGCGTCCGATTGAGGCGCTGTTACTTGCCGTGACAGTAAAGGTGTAGCGCTCATTCTTATTCAGGCCCTTGAGGATCGCGTGTGAATCAGTTGTGACAATCCGGCTTGTTGCGTTCTTTGAATTGCCAATGGTTGCGGTCGCGGTGAACGAAACAGGAGCACCTTCCCCTTTATTGACAATGTGCTTCCACGAAAGGCTGACTTCGTCTGGGTTGTCAGTTGTTTCGACAAGAAGTTCCTGAGTAGGGCCCACTTGACCTACGACATTGGCGAATCCAATTCTTTTACCGTTGCGAAGCACTTGATAGCGGCTCCCTGCATCGAGTTGATCGATAATTACAGGAGAATTTGCTCGGGCCGTGACTGTCTTGGTCACATGGCCTGCTGCTTTGGCAGTGAATACTCCACCAGCATGACCGGTAATCGTGATGCCGTTGATCCGATTAGCCAAAATGGTGAGCCCATAATGAGGCTGGGCGATCGCAACGACATGTGGTGCAGGCTCTTGGGCGACTGTTGCAGCGTATGTTGGAGTAGCGCTCAGCAATACACCGATGGTAACGAATGCTGCGCCACTCAAGAATGCGTTTTTCATGGTGGATCCTCCTTGTACCGGCTGGTGCCGTTACTGAGAGGTTTCCGTTGAAGCGGCCTTTCTAAACCATGAAATGTCAGGGTTTTGTAAGGAAATGCATCGAGCCGTCAGCTATTTCCCTTGGAAGTTGCCAGGGCGTTTCTCGCGAAAGGCTGCCAGCGCTTCTTTATGGTCTTGTGTCAACATCGCAACACCCATCTGAGAAGCCACAAGGTTGAGGGCTGTTGTCAGATCGACATTTTGTGATTGATACACCGTGCGACGAATCAGTTGAACGGCTACAGGTGGTTTTGCGGCAATTTTTGCGGCCAAATTCATGACTGTGTCCATCAGTAACTCATCGGCGACGACGTGATTTGCGATTCCAAGATCTACAGCCTCTTGCCCTGTGACGGTGTCGCCGGTGAGGAGCAGTTCAAGAGCCTTAGCCGTACCAACAAGACGAGGCAAGTAATACGCACCGCCATCACCAGGTACTAATCCAAGATTGACATAGGACTCGGCGAATTTTGCTGACTGCGCGACGATACGCATATCACACATCAAGGCCATATCCATGCCTGCACCAACGGCTGCACCCGCGACCGCTGCGATGATGGGTTTATCGCTGGCTTCAACGGCTCGAGCAACACGATGCACTTCATCGGTTAGGAAATTTCTCCGCGCTTGTGGTGTCAGTTCAATAGTTTCAAGTTCGTCAAGATCAATACCAGCACAAAATGCACCGCCGGCTCCTGTGACCACAATGACTCGAACAGTCTCGTCGGTATTGGCTTCAATAAGTAAGTCAGCCCAGCGATGAATCATCGAGAGAGTGAAAGAATTTCGACGATCTGGTCGGTTCAAGGTCAACAGCGCAATACCGTTGTTTACTTCGTACAACACTTCCTGGTTCATGCGTATTCGCCTTCTATGCCGTCGGTGATGCTCGCCCAGAGGTTGCGCTCGGATTGTTTCAGGAACGCCTGTCCAATATAAGTGTTCCAAAATTCTGGACGTCCAGCTTCCTCTGTCCAGGACCACATCCGCGTAGTGAACTGACCTAATGCGTATTCCTCACTCATGCCCATCGCGCCGTGAACCTGGTGGCCTACACGTGAGGCTTCACGGGCAGCGCGGCCGGTGACTGATTTTGCTAGTGCAAAATTCATAGTGGTTGGCGCGGCGAGGGCCGTAGCGATTGCTCCTTCTCCGACTAGGGCCAGTTCAGCTAATTGCGCGAGGTAATGGGCAACGACCTGCAACGAAGCTATGGGCTTGCCGAATTGTTCACGAGTCCTCGCGTAAGTAATGCTCAATTCTCGAACAGCAATCACCGCTCCGGAAAGTTGAATAGCGCGAGCAAATGCTAAGCGCGCGAAAAGGTCTATATGCGAAATATGAATTGGAAGTTTTTCCAATGCCTGAACAGTGGATGAATCAAAAATCACAGTGCCACGATCTTCGTGAGCCACATTCGCAGACATTTTGACTGTGACATCTTTCTTGTGTACCAGGCAAAGCCAAGAGTCAACGGGGACAACGATGTATGTGGCAGCATTGATTCCGGGAACATTGTGAAGAGACCCGCTCAGTGTGTAAGCACTGTTGCCTCGATCGAGATGTATTTGTGCATCCAGGGAAAATGCAGGCGCGAGCATGGTGGTCGGCACCCGCATACCAGATTGCTCCAATGCCCAGCCGGCGACGAGAGCAGTTTCAGCAATGGGCGCGGAATGCGCAATCACGGCAAGGACTCGAACGGCTGCGGCTGCATCAGCCAGGTCACCCCCTGATCCGCCCAGAGACTCATCAATCCCGATCCATGGGATCCCTGCATCTTGTAGAGCAGTCATTGCAGATTCGGAGCGGCACATCTGATGAATGGAGTTTGTTAAAGACTGGCGCTCATGCGTGAGATACCAATCCAACGCGCTCACCGCAGGAGTCCTTTGCTGACGATGCCGCGAAGCACTTCATTAGTCCCGCCTCGAATAGTGAAACTTGGGGCTTGGTATTGCGCTTCGAGTAGTAGCTCAGCAGCTTCACCTGTGATTGCATGCTCACGCGATGGGTCATTGACAATTGTGAATGCTGTGAGCACTGTGGATTGTTCGAAATTTGTTCCGATGGTTTTCAAGAGTGGGATATCAATCGCGGCGGTATTGCCAGATTCAAGATGCTCAACTACACGTTGATTAATTGTTCGAAAGGTTCGGATATCTGCAATAACAGCACCGTACTGCTCTGCGCTCATTGAACAGTCACTGATTCCAGATGTGAGTTCTTGTAAAAGTGGAAGGGTGGATAAGTAGCGCTCCGGCCCTACTCGCTCGAAAGCGAGTTCTTCCATTGCTTGCTTCCATCCTTGGCCGATCTCGCCAAGAACATCGCCATCGGCGACATAGACATCTTCAAAGTGAACTTCATTGAAGTGTCGCTCACCGCTGATCATGTTAATTCCACGGATCGTCACATTTGAATTGGGAAGTTCAACGATGAACTGACTGAGGCCTTCGTGTTTGGATCCGCTTGTTCGCGCAAGCACCACAATCGCATCGGCAAGATGCGCTCCACTGGTCCAAATTTTTGTACCTGTGATGAGCCAGCCACCATCAGTGCGTTCAGCTTTGGTTCGCACCGCTGCGAGGTCTGATCCCGCGTCTGGTTCACTCAGGCCAACGGCAATACAAATCTCCCCACGAATCACTCGTGGGAGCCAGTGAGCCTTCTGTTGGTCAGTTCCATGTCTGAGAATCGAGGGCGCGAATTGACGTTCGGCAAACCAATGGGCGGTTACGGGAGCACCAGCGGCCAGGAGTTCTTCACTCACGACGAGACGTTCGGCCATGGTGCCTCCGGCACCCCCAAATTCCACGGGAAGCATGAGGCCAAGGAGACCTGCCGCACCTAGTCGTTGACTAAATTCACGATCAAAACCGATGAGCCATGGATCGCAATGTGGGGTGAAACCCCCGCGAGCCCGCTCGTTTTCCAGAAAAGCTCGTACTTGAGCACGCAGCTGGTTGAGATCAGCCATCGCACCCCTTCGATTTACCAAGCAGTTGGACGATACCGATCCGGGTGGGATTTGTCTTCGAATCTTTCATTTGAAGGGTTTTGTTGTGGACCCGTCATAAGGTGGCCAACGTGAGCGTTCACCAGACCATTCATGGCCGAGTCTTAGTCATTTCCATTGATCGTCCAGAAAAGCGCAATGCAATCAATGCTGAAGTCACGGCAGGAATAGACGCCGCGCTGAATGAACTTGAAGACAACCCTGCTCTTTGGGTGGGCGTGCTCACCGGAACTCCAACCATGTTTTCTGCTGGAACGGATATCAGTTCCCGTGATGCTGGTCGAACTGAGCGGGGCGGTGAGTACGGCCTTATTCGACGCAACCGTAGGAAACCATTGATTGCCGCAGTTGAGGGCAATGCACTCGGCGGTGGTTTCGAAGTCGCACTTGCCTGTGACCTGATTGTGGCGTCGACAACTGCACGCTTTGGATTACCTGAAGTACAGCGCGGGGTAATTGCTACCTCGGGTGCTCTCTTTCGCACAATGCGCGCACTACCGATAAATGTTGCTCGTCAGATGCTCATTGCAGGATTGATTCTTGATGCTGAACGTGGTTACGAGTTAGGCCTTGTTGCCGAGGTTACGCCGCCCGAACACGCATGCGCCGCAGCAGTAGCTATGGCTGAGCGAATTTGTCTTGCATCACCGTTTTCGATACAGCAGACACTTATAGCGATTAACTCTCAACTTGCTCAAGAAGATGAAACAGGTTGGGAGGCAACTCAAGTTGCGATCGATGCGATTCTTCAATCAGAGGATATGAAAGAAGGCCACTCGGCTTTCTTCGAAAAGCGCACTCCACAGTGGAAGGGGAGGTAGACATGACTGAACTCAAGGCACAAAAGCGCAGCGTTGCGATCTCAATGACACCCGAAGAGCGCGACGAGTATTTGCGTTCTGAGCGAGTGTGTCGTGTTGCGTCAGTGGGTGCAGATGGAAACCCGCATGTCACTCCGTTGTGGTTCGTGTGGGATGGCACTGATGTGTGGCTCAATTCTATTGTGAAGAGCCAGCGATGGGTTGATGTACAAAGGCATCCGAAAATCGCTTTAGTGGTTGATGCCGGTCGTGATTTTTTTGAACTTCATGGTGTTGAGATTGAAGGAATCGTGACGGTAGTTGGGGAAGTGCCCCGCGAGGCCACACCTCATGCTGAACTCGCACCGATTGAGTTGGAATTCGCGCGGAAGTATGCGAACAGCGAAACATTTCACGTTGATGGTCGTCATGGTTGGCTGCGAGTGTCGCCAACGAAAATTACGAGTTGGGATTTCAGGAAGAACTCTGCGTTGCGTCCGACTCAATAACTTGTTGCATGAGGCGGCCGTAATATTCAATGATCCAAGTGTCTGAAGTATTCGTGAGTAGGCGTTGAGTACGCAGACCGACTGCGAGTCCAAGCATTAAGCAGGCGAGGAGTTCTACTCTGGCGTCCAGATCTGGGCCTGCATCAACCCACTTAGTGAGATGAGTGCGAACCCACAGTTGAAATTCTTCTCGCGAACCTTGGGGATCTGGAGCGTCTGCCGTTCTGAAAATTGCCTGAGCCCATGGTTCGGACATGTCATTTTCGCGACGTAAAAGAATTCGATTGGCCAGAGATTGGCCAATCTCACTTCGTGGGGTATCACCGTCAAGTTGATCCAGACTCGAAGGTGCTGCGTCTTGGTAAATCTTGGCTTTATTACCACCAACCTTCATCACCATTGATGCAGATAGACCCGCCTCAGCAGCAATTTGGCGGATCGTCACAGAGGGATACCCACGTTCCGCGAACAAACGACGTGCTGCGTCTATGACTAACTCACGCGAGGTCTGCTTCATCGGTTCTCCTCATGTAGTTCTTTGAGTTTTTCGACCAGCCCTGGATCAATTGGTTCGAGTTCATTGTGCAATGGTTTTGGAATTGCCGTTGCGATGAATGCACCAATAATTGAAGCCGCCGCCGCGATGGCAAAAATGACTTGAAAAGCTTGCAATGTTGGCAGGTTCTTGCCGCCAATTTCTACAACCATCACGGCTAGCACTCCAGCAATCGCCGCGCTTGAGACTGATGAACCAATGCTGCGCAGCAAGGTATTGAGACCATTGGCAGCCGCAGTTTCAGTGTCGGGGACTGCACCCATGATTAAAAGCGGCATTGCCGCAAAAGCAATAGCGGTTCCAGCGGCAACAATGACTGCAGCGATTGCGATGAGAAGTACTGTGTCATGAAAGAAGATTCGAGAAACGTATCCAAAGCCCATAAGCCCAGCACCAGCGATCAGGGTAATTTTCGCGCTAAAGATGCGCGTTATGCGAGCAGAAACTGGTGCGAGGACCACCATGGTGAGTGAGGTGGGGATCATCACGAGTCCTGCTTGCAAGCTGGTGAGTTCATGGCCATAGCCAGTTGTGCTTGGCATTTCAAGCAATATGAAGGTCGCCAACATATTCGCGTACATAGCGAAACCCATAAGGATTGAAGTCACGTTGGTCATAAGCACCGGACGGCGCATGCTTACACGCAGGTCAACGAGCGGTCGAGGATTGCGAAACTCAAGTGGGATCCACAAAGCAAAGATCGCTGCGCTGATACCG
>WLOE01000100.1 GCA_009699465.1 Actinomycetota bacterium
ACGAATGGGCTTGGCGCGGGCGCGATAGTGGTGAAAGCGGTGCCATCGCGGGATGGCACTCGCGCAGCACTGATTGTGCAACGCGGGAAAACTCGTTCGCTTTATTTGGCTCGGATCGAGCAAGAGATCGACACAGGTAAACGCACATTGACCGGACCAGAGCGCATCGCCTCATCGGTGGTCTCGATCGTGGACGTCGACTGGTCAAGCGCGAACTCACTCGCGTTTATCGGGCGTAATGGTCCAGGGCCGCTGCAGGTTTTTGACCTGGACTTAGCCCTTGGAACCTTGGTTCCACAAGGTGGTCCAGATAGACCAGATGCCATTGCTGCAGCACCGGGTTTACCAGTGTTGGTATCGGCCAAAGATGGCCTGATCTATCAGCTTGATGCTGGTGCTTGGACTTCGCGGTTGACTGCTTGGTCGCCTTCGTATCCGAGCTAATCATTATCCACAGCTGAAATTTCGTGCTTGCGATTGCAGGTGCGTGCATTAGAGCATCGTGGATGCTCACTTTTTCACCGAGTGGTTTGCGCAACTTTGCTAGCGACTGCCTTGATGTGGTCTTGTCGCGCGCTTGTGTGCACTGCAACCTTCCTGGAGCATTGGTGTGTGTTGACTGCGCGTCCCTTATTCCAAGGACTGCGCAACAACGCGAGTTTCATCACGAACTTTGGTTTGGTGCGCCGTATGAAACGACTGTACGCGAGATGATTAATGCGCATAAAGATCACGGTGCTCGTGCACTCACACCAGATCTTGGATTGTTGCTTGCTCGTGCGGTGTGGTCTGCGGCTGTTGCAAGTTCGAAAACACGCCCGGTAGTACTTGTGCCAATTCCCGCACATCGATCATCGCTTCGTAAGCGCGGCAGAAACACGGTGACTGAACTGGGGCATCGTGCAGCACGTGAAGTGTCACAACGTGGAATGGCGTGCTTCGTTGCACCGATCCTTTTTCGAGAGATGGAAACCAAGCGCAATGCAGGGCGAAGTATTCGTGAGCGTCGCGATATTGCCGGAACCTTCGGCGTGCGTGCCAGGGGAGCGGTTCCATCACGGGTGATAGTTATCGATGACATCGTGACTACCGGTGCAACAGTCAATGAAGGCATTCGTGCATTGATGCAGAATGGAATTAGCGTGGATGCAATTGCATGCGTTGCAAGCACCCCACTACCGGAGTAATGGATCGAGCTAGGTCAGTCGGGTAATGCCTTCTTGAACGCCCTTAACCACAGCTTCCATTCGCGATCGTGCAGGAAGTTTTTCCAAGACGCTGCGCACGTGGTTTTTCACTGTGTTCTCGCTAATGCCAAGGGATGAAGCAATCTCGCGATTAGAAAGACCCGCAGCCATCGCATGGAGCACCTCGCGTTCACGCTTGGTGAGTTGCGGCCCACTCCACACTGGGCCTGAGGTTGCTTCAATGAGATCTTCGGGGACAAGATCGGCAAACCAGCAGTCCATCAGTTGACCGCGATGACTCAACCCTCGGCGCATGATTTGGTTGTGAACGGAGAAGCCAGCTGCTTGAGCAACCGCTCGAGCAGCCTCATTGCCAATGAGGGCACGCCATGTGATCACATTGAGGCGAAGTGAGCTAAACCCCCAACGGCAGGCCAGGCGCACGGCTCGAGTGGCGATACCTCGGCCACGCAATTCCGGGGCAACTAAGAAGCGAACGCGCGCTGCACCTTCGGTCTCGCGCTCGAGGTGAACCGAACCACACCAGCGGTCGTCGGTATCAGCGATCACCCAGGTGGGCTCATCCCACCAGTGCACGGGGTTGTTGACCTTCATGATCCAGGCTTGGGCATCTTGCTGGGTGTAGGGACTGGGCAGGTTGGTCCATCGGGCAACTTCAGGGTCTTGGCCGCCCAGGGTCATCGTGGGAATGTCGTGGGCCTCAGGCAGGCGCAGGAGCACGACGCCGTCAGTCAAAGTCGGCGCGCTGCGGAGCTGAGAAGGACGCGACACGGAGGACACAGCCGGCAGTCTTGCAGGCAGGAGGCCGCGGCTTGTCAGGTCCCCTACGATGGAGGGCCCAGCAGACTTCCACTGCTCGGGGCTCCACGAAGGAAAGGTCGCATCATCGTGCGAATGCTCGACAAGCTTCTGCGTGCCGGCGAGGGTAAAACCCTGCGCCGCTTGCATGCCATTGCCGACGCCGTCAACGCGATCGAGGAGAACTACATTGCGTTGAGCGACGCTGAGCTTCGCGCCCTCACCGATGAATACCGGGAGCGATACGCAGCGGGTGAGAGTCTTGACGACCTCATGCCAGAAGCTTTTGCGACAGTGCGTGAAGCCGCGAAGCGCACCATTGGTCAGCGTCACTTCGATGTCCAGATTATGGGCGGCGCTGCTCTTCACATGGGCAACATCGCTGAAATGAAAACCGGTGAGGGTAAAACTCTGGTTGCAACGCTTCCTTCTTACCTCAATGCGATCACTGGTAAGGGTGTTCACGTTGTCACGGTCAACGATTACTTGGCTGAGCGCGACTCCGAGCGTATGGGGCGCATTCACAAGTTCTTAGGCTTAAACGTTGGCGTGATTCTTTCGCACATGACTCCAGCTGAGCGTCGAGTCCAGTACGACTGTGACATCACGTATGGCACCAATAATGAATTCGGGTTCGACTACTTGCGCGACAACATGGCGTGGAGCAGTGAGGAGCTTGTGCAACGCGGTCACCACTTTGCGGTGGTCGACGAAGTTGACTCCATCCTGATTGACGAGGCTCGCACGCCGCTGATCATCAGCGGCCCGGCAGATCAGGCCACAAGCTGGTACGCCGAGTTTGCTCGCATCGCAAATCTTCTTAAGCCAGACGTTGATTATGAAATTGACGAGAAGAAGAAGACCGTAGGTGTGCACGAGTCAGCAATCGATGTGGTTGAAGACCAAATCGGTATCGACAATCTTTATGACACGGTGAACACGCCACTCGTGGGTTACTTGAACAACGCAATTCGCGCGAAGGAATTGTTCAAGAAAGACCGCGATTACGTGGTGATGGACGGTGAAGTGCTGATCGTTGACGAGCACACTGGCCGAATCTTGGCAGGTCGTCGTTACAACGAAGGTTTGCACCAATCTATTGAGGCCAAAGAGGGCGTCGAGATCAAGGCAGAGAACCAGACTCTGGCAACCGTGACCTTGCAGAACTTCTTCCGTCTCTACGGTCGCTTGTCAGGTATGACCGGTACTGCAATGACCGAAGCCAACGAGTTCTCCCAGATTTACAACCTCGGTGTGGTGCCTATTCCAACGAACCGCGACATGGTCCGTCTTGATAATGCCGACGTTATCTACCGCACCAATGATGCAAAGCTGGAAGCAGTGGTTGCTGACATCGTTCAGCGGCACGCAAAGGGTCAGCCTGTTCTCGTGGGCACAACCTCGGTTGATAAATCTGAACTCCTCAGCAAGTTGCTGCGCCAAAATGGTGTGCCTCATGAAGTCTTGAACGCTAAGTACCACGATCGCGAAGCGCAGATCGTGGCGCAAGCAGGTCGCAAGGGTGCGGTTACGGTTTCCACGAACATGGCTGGCCGTGGCACGGACATCATGCTTGGTGGCAACCCAGAAACGATGGCTGCCGCAGCTCTTGCACAGCGTGGCCTTTCCTTGACTGACGATCCAGATGCGTACTACGCCGCGTGGGGGGGTGCGCTTGAGCAAGCCACCGCTGCAGTTTCTTCAGAACACGATGAAGTGATCGCTGCTGGCGGTTTGTATGTACTCGGCACTGAGCGCCACGAATCGCGCCGCATTGACAATCAGCTGCGTGGTCGCGCCGGTCGCCAGGGTGACCCAGGCGAATCACAGTTCTATTTGTCTCTTGAAGATGACCTGATGCGTTTGTTCAAGGCCGACATGGTGGATGCCTTCCTTCGTCGCTTCAACGTGCCTGATGATGTGCCAATTGAGGCCAGCATGGTCAGCAATGCAATCCGTAGTGCGCAAGGTCAAGTTGAAGCGCGCAACTTCGAGATTCGTAAGGATGTGTTGAAGTACGACGATGTGCTCAACCGTCAGCGTCTTGTTATTTATGCAGAGCGTAGGCGCGTGCTTGAGGGCGAAGATATCGAAGAGCAGGTTCGTTCATTCATTAATGACACGACTGAAGGTTATGTCCGTGGTGCAACGGCTACTGGTTACCCAGAAGATTGGGATCTTGACCAGCTGTGGACTGCATTAAAGACCTTGTACCCAATTCAAGTCACCATCAATGAAATCATCGAAGCCAGTGGCGGTGACCGCAATGGTCTTACCACCGAATTCCTTGTTCGTGAACTCGTTGAAGATGCTGAAGCCTCATATGACGAGCGTGAAGAATCCCTTGGTGAAGAAGTTACGCGTGAGCTCGAACGCAGGGTGATCCTGTCGGTGCTTGACCGCAAGTGGCGTGAGCATCTGTACGAAATGGATTATCTACGCGACGGCATTGGTCTTCGCGCCATGGCGCAAAAGGATCCATTGATCGAATATCAGCGTGAAGGCTTTGATCTCTTCAACGCGATGATGGACAGCATCAAGGAAGAAACGGTTGGTTATCTCTTCAACGTTCAAGTTGAGGTTCAGGAAGCTGGCGAAGGCATCGTTGAGGTCACTGCAGACGGTGCCGAAGTTGTGCTTGAGTCTCATCCTGAAGTGATTGCACCAGGGCTTGCACCGACTCGTCCAACACATTTGGAGTACACCGCGCCAGGTGAAGATGGTGGCGTGGAGCATGAGTCGATTGATCTCCCAATTGAGATTGATCCAAATGCATCACGTGCAGAGCGTCGTCGGCTAGAACGCGAAAACCGTAAGCGCTGACTTCACATGATTGCCTTGGGGCTAGCCCAAGGCAATCGCTGTTACTTGCCAAGCATTATTGGCGGACTCAAATCGCATTGCTACGGCTTTGCCGCGACCTTCACCTACGAGCACAGCGGATGTCTCGGCAACACCAGGCGCAACTGGGCACACGCGGATGGCTCGAACCTGCTGAAGGGATCGGGCGACCGCTCGTGCATTTCTGCCGTGGATCGCACTGGGATGACGTTGCGCTGCTTTCCCTCGTGCAGCTAGCAGCGCCAGTTCACGCTTTTCCACCCAGCGGGTGAGTTGCTGCGCGGGGCGATCGCCAGAAGCAACTTCAGCGATCGCTCGAGCCATGCGGGCTACCCACATAGCTGGCGGAACTACAGGGCCACAGGGAAGTGCCGTGGGACCCGAAGTTGCATCGTCGCCGTGCGAATCTGAGCCAACGAGTCGAAGGTGTCGTGGCACTGGTGGCACCGCAGGGATACCAGGGGCTACTTCCCACACCAGCGGGAGAGCAAGTTGCTCGCCATCATTGTGTGCAGCTGAAACAACGGGCATGGGTAAGCGATCCAACAACGTCGACACGGCGGGCTCCTTGCCGCTCGGCCGCGGTCGGGGGTTCGCGGGTACTTG
>WLOE01000101.1 GCA_009699465.1 Actinomycetota bacterium
CGCCGGTCAGGAGCCACCAAGTAGTGAACTCTTTGGCTTAATCGTCGCAATCGTGATCTTGCTCCTTGCTTTTGGTTCGTTGGTCGCAGCGGGTCTGCCGATCGTCGCGGCGATCCTAGGTTTGGCCATGGGCCAGATGGGCGTGCTGATCGCCGCAAACTTCCTCGACGTTGCAACGTTTGCACCAACCCTGGCTGCAATGATCGGACTAGGTGTCGGTATCGACTACTCACTCTTTGTGATTAATCGTTTCCGACAGGCAGTGTTTGCGGGCCGAGATGCGAAGGCTGCAGCAATGGAGTCAGTTGAAACAGCAGGCCGAGCTGTGTTGTTCGCCGGAAGCACCGTGATCATCGCGCTCCTTGGTTTGTTCATCATGCGCATTAACTTCTTCAACGGACTTGCAGTTGCATCAATTGTGACCGTGCTCTTCGTGATGCTTTCAGCATTGTGGTTCTTGCCAGCCTTACTCAGTTTGCTGGGTACCAAGTCGCTTGCACTTCGTTTGCCTTGGGGTAAGAAGCGAGGTCAGGTTCATCCAGAAGGTAAAGCATGGGCGCACTACGGTCGCTTCCTTCAGCGCAAGCCGATCATTCCCGCACTTGTTTCCATCGTCATCGTGGTCGTATTAGCAATTCCGTTGCTTTCACTGCGGCTTGGTTTTTCCGATGATTCAGGCAAAGCACCAGGCACACCGCTACGCACTGCATACGACTTGATGGCTGAAGGCTTTGGCCCGGGTGTGAACGGACCATTCTTTGTTGCAGTTGAACTTCCTAAGCCAAATGATGCTGCGGCATATGCGGCGGCGGTCAAGGCAATTGAATCAAGCCCTGGTGTTGCTTCAACCTTGCCAAGTAGTGCAGCCCTTCCAATCGTGTTGGCTAACCCAACTGCCTTTGGTGCCGATGGCACCATTGGCACGATCATGGTGACACCAGATTCAGCACCGCAAGATGAAGCAACGGATGCGCTGCTTTCGAATTTGCGTGAGAACGTCAATCCACAGATCACAGCGCAAACCGGTGCAAAGCTTTATGTTGGTGGCCAGCAGGCGATCATTAGTGACTTCACCTCAGTGATGACCTCGGCATTGCCATTGTTCTTGCTGGTTGTTGTGGGCCTTGGATTCTTGGCATTGGTGCTGTTGTTCCATTCGATCGTGGTGCCACTGACTGCCGCCATCACAAGCTTGCTCAGCTTCGCGGCTGCAATGGGCGTCACGGTTGCGGTTTTCCAATGGGGCTGGCTTGGTGATGTGATCGGGTTAGCAGGCACTGGTCCAATCTTCCCGTTCTTGCCGATCATGGTGTTCGCAATCCTCTTTGGCCTTTCGATGGACTACCAGGTGTTCCTCGTGACTCGTATGCAAGAAGAGTGGTCGCGCACTGGCGATAACTCTGCATCGGTTCGTCGCGGTCTTGCCGGTTCGGGCCGCGTTGTCGTCATCGCTGCGGCAATTATGGCCAGTGTGTTCTTGGCCTTCGTCCCAGATAAGAACTCGATGATCAAGCTCTTCGGTGTTTCACTGGGCTCCGCGGTAATCATCGATGCGTTCATCATTCGGTTGATCTTCATCCCATCGATCATGTCGATTTTGGGCAAGGCCAACTGGTGGTTACCAGGTTGGCTTGATCGCATCTTGCCAAAGGTGCAAATTGAGCCGGGCGAGGATGAAGTCACTGACGATGAGCAGCTAGTAGCCTCGAAGGCATGAGTTCACCAGCCAGCCAGGCTGAAACACCACCTCGCAGTGGCTTAGTACTACTCGCACTTATCGTTGGCGCAATTGTTGCCAACATCAACTTATCGATTGCCAATGTTGCGCTGCCAACAATTGGGTCAGATTTAGGCGCGAGTCAAGACCAACTCAATTTGATCGCGGAGGCCTTTGCTTTAGGTCTTGCATCCACGGTGTTGTATCTGGGTGCAATCGGGGATCGTTACGGGCGCAAGATGCTGTTCGTCATTGGCGCGATTCTGACGATTCCCACAGCATGTATGTCAGCTTGGGCACCGAATGCCGAATTCTTAGCCTTTTCTCGCCTGACTGCGGGTTTTGCAGCAGCGTTGTTGTTCCCGACAACGCTGTCACTCATCTCTTCGCTCTACCGCGGTAACGCAAAGGTAAAAGCTATCGCGATGTGGTCTGGGCTTGGTGCAGGTTTTGCTGCTCTTGGTCCGCTTGCGGGTGGATATTTACTGCAGTACTTCTGGTGGGGCTCGGTTTTCTTGATTTCAATCCCACTCGTACTCGTTGCGCTCATCGTCGGTCTCATGGTGATTCCTAGCCATATTTCTACGGAGACGCAGCCCGTGGATCATCTCGGTGGAGTGTTATCCATTGTTGGTGTTGGCGGCCTTGTCATTGCTATTCAGACATTGCACGAGGGAGTCGATACTTCCTGGACGGTAATAACTGTCATCACTGTGCTTGCACTGATCGGATTCTTCCTTCGTCAAAAACGCGCTCCGCGTCCGCTGGTTGACTTGCCCTTGGCCAAAGCTCGTACATTCTGGGTGGCCTTCGTTGCGGGTGCGATCACGTTCGGCGCACTTATTGGCGCAATGTTTATTGGTCAGCAATTCACTCAAGACGTGCTTGGCTACAACACGTTCAACGCCGCAGCGGTTGCTGTGCCTTCGGCAATTTTTGCTGCGGTTGGTGGCCAGATCGCCGGCAAGTTTGTGATTGCCCGCGGTTCACGCAGCACATTGAGTATTGGTCTTGGCTTAGTTGCCATCGCATTTGCGATCATGATGCTGACCTGGAAGCAAGGTGCCAGCCTCACCTGGATCCTGTTGGCTTACGCCTTTGTCGGTGCAGGGGTAGGTATGGCAGCAACACCGGCCTCACGAGCGCTGATGTCTTCGGTGCCGCAAAGTCATTCAGGTATGGGCTCAGCATTCTTGGATCTGACTCGAGATTTCGGTGGGGCGGTGCTTCAAGCATTGCTCGGTGGAATCTTGGCTGGTGTGTACGTCACTAAAATGACTGAAGGAATTCAAGGTCTGCCAGCTGACCAAGCCGATCAAGTCACTTCAGAGATCGCCACCTCATTGACGGCATCCTTTGGTGATGCGGCACATGTTGCTACGCAATATCCACCAAATATTGGTCAGCAAATCTTGCAAGCGGCATCCGAAGCATTCACTGATGGAAAGACGGCCGCCATGGGAGTTGCACTTGCATTGAGCCTTGTTGGGCTGGCACTTGTGATGGTCTTATTCCCCAAGAAGCAAGCCGAAAACGAGTACTACGAGAAGATTGCATCCACACAGTAACGTGAGTTGCAAGTGCGGAACTAGATCGCTGCCGGCGCTTTAGACGCTGTAGATGGGGCAGGTGATGGCAGTGGAAGTAGTGTTGCCGGTGTCTTTGAATTGAGTAGCACTACCCATTGCTGCCCAGGTTTAAATGGCATTGGTGATCCGTTGGCCATGGTGAACGTTGTACCAGCGTCAGCTGTTGGTCGGTTCCAGGTGACGTTGTAAGACTTCCCGTCACGTAACACAATCGCGGTGCCGCTCCCGATGGTTGCCGCATGGGGAGTGTTGCCGCCGCCCTTGTCCCAATACTTGGACTGTGTTTGCACCACATTTTGAATAACGACGGTGGCCGCTTGTTGCTGGGAAGTTGATTCTTCAGCCGTTGCATTGATGCCATTGAGTGCAACGTTGTACAAGCCACTGGCTGGCACGTAGGTAAATTCAGCCGAAGCTTCACTCCACTTCATTTTCGCGCCTGTGTTGGTGGTGCCACCATCAGGAATTTCTGGTGAAAAAACGAAGCCAATGTTCTTGTCGTCTGAGACGCCTTTCTCAGCAGCCCAGGCCAAGACCTTTGGGCCGTTGAGGAACAAGTTATAGGGAATGCGGCGATCGTGATCGCGGAAATATGCCGATGCGTATTTATTCGGGGAAACATCGACCACGGTTGAGTCATTAATCGCTGGCCACATCTTGCGCTGCACTCCAGAAAATGCGAATGCTGGGCTGCCGTATTGAGCCGTCAGATCAATGTCAGTGATGCGCGCTGATCGCGTAGGTCCGATGCGTACTGGAATCGTGCTAGAAAACACGGCCGCAAGGCGTGTGATGCCGTACTCGACTTCCTCTACATAGACAACGTCAGCATCTTTGAGCCCCGCATGCGGCTGGGCACTTCTGGTGTTATCCAATTTCACGATCAACACAGGTGTTGGTACTGATTCTGGAAGCCCAGTGAGGGGAGAAAAGCTTTCGACAACTGGTGGTTGCTCTTGCGCGTTGTCGCTGGCAGTTGTAGAGGTAACAGTGCTGCAAGCGGCCAAGGTGGTTGCAGCACCAGCAATAGCGAGTGTCTTGAGGAAGCGCATATCTCCAAAGGTACGTCATTTTCCCGCAGATCATGGTGACCGACAGGGTGTGAGAAGACTTAACCCAGGTCTTACCTGAGCCGAATCGAGTGCGAATAGCGCTGAGCCATGGTTATGGCTATGAACATCAACTCGCGCACAGGTGCAGGCTCTCGTCCCACGTCGACTCAGCAAAAGGTGTTGTCATCGGTGATGGCCGCCGGAGTCTTTTTTGGCATTGGTGGTCTCCTAGCAGTCAAGTCAGCTCAGGCAGCAGTCAGCACTACTGCAACGGGCAGCAGCGCAGCTGCTTCACAATCAGCCTCATCGGTCAAGAGTGTGGGGTACACGAAGAAAACATCCGCTTCCAAGGTTTCCAAGGCACCTGTCGCACATGCCACAACCAAGGCAAGTAAGGGTTAAGCCCGGTCTCTAGACTGTTGGGGTGAATCAGCCTTCCCCACGCACCTATGAAGTGCGTACCCACGGCTGCCAGATGAATGTCCATGACTCTGAGCGCCTTGCCGGCATGCTCGAGGAAGCTGGCTATATCAAGTTCGAAAAGGGCACTACGCCTGATCTGATCGTGTTCAACACCTGCGCTGTTCGTGAAAATGCTGATAACAAGCTCTATGGCAACTTGAGTCACCTGGTACCGGTCAAAGCTAAGAACCCAGGCATGCAAATTGCGGTGGGCGGGTGTCTTGCTCAAAAAGACCAACATGCCATCACCAAAAAGTCACCAATCGTTGATGTGGTGTTTGGTACGCACAACATCGGTTCGCTCCCAGTGCTGCTTGAGCGAGCGCGCATCGAACAAGAAGCCCAGGTTGAAATAAAAGAGTCGCTCGTTGAATTTCCATCAGTTCTGCCCGCCAAGCGCGAATCCGCGTACTCCGCATGGGTATCAATCAGTGTTGGTTGCAATAACACCTGCACCTACTGCATTGTGCCCTCGCTGCGTGGCAAGGAGCGCGATCGCAGGCCGGGAGAGATCCTCGCGGAAATCCAAGCACTGGTTGAACAGGGTGTTTCGGAAATTACGTTGCTTGGCCAAAACGTCAATGCCTACGGAGTTGAGTTTGGTGACC
>WLOE01000102.1 GCA_009699465.1 Actinomycetota bacterium
GAACTTGCTGTTGATACTTGGCAAGACGCAAAGGCGCGTTTTGACTGGTCGAATCTGGATGGCTACTTCATTCATCAAGTTTCTAAGGTGTATACCGACGCGATCACCACTGCGCTCGATATTGATCCTGCGCGCACGCCGGTGATCTTCCCGACTCGCGGCAATATCGGCCCAGCGTCGGTTCCGTTTACCTTGGCTGCAAATCAAGCTGATCTTGAGCCGGGTCAACGCATTGCACTGATGGGAATTGGTTCTGGTTTGAACTCGGCCATCATCGAGATCGTCTGGTAGTCGATGCGCGGTCCTTCAGTACCTGCGCCGGCGACACTGCCACCTGCTGATCTGCCTGGGCTTGACCCTTCGTGGTCGCGCTTAGTCACCTGTGATGATCGCGATGGAATCGCACGCACGTGGCACGTTCTAGATAAAGAGGTTCAGAACCCTCGCGTAACAGTCCTTGCCGTTCACGGTAACCCGACTTGGTCGTATTTATGGCGTCAAGTCTTGGCAAGTGCACCTGCGGATGTTCGAGTAGTTGCGGTGGATCAGTTAGGTATGGGATTCAGTGAGCGTCTGACTACACAGCGCCGGCTGGAGCAACGCATTGATGATCTCGGTCGTGTAACTGCCGCGCTTGAAATCGATGGCCCAGTGGTGGTGCTTGCTCATGATTGGGGTGGCCCGATCTCCCTTGGTTGGGCACTCGCGCACGATGCACAGATACGTGGACTGGTATTAACCAATACTGCCGTGCATCAACCAAGCGACAGTGGCATTCCCCGAGTGATTGCTCTGGCCCGCGTTGAGCCCCTGCGCGCTTTCAACACAGAGCGTTTGCCAATCTTTCTTCGCATCACGACAGCCTTGAGTGGCTCGCGTATTTCACCCGAAGTTCGACGGGCTTTTTGGGCCCCGTATCTCAAAGCTGATCGCCGTACCGCGATTAGTGATTTCGTTGAAGACATCCCAGTGAAACCAAGTCATCCCAGTGCTGCGATTTTGAATGAGGTCGCCGAAGGTATTCGGGGGCTTCAAGTGCCAACGTTGATGCTGTGGGGTCCAGGTGACCCAGTGTTTAGTGATCGCTATCTCAATGACTTACGTGAACGCATGCCACACGCACAAGTGCATCGGTACGAAGGCGCTCGTCATCTCGTGATTGAAGATGCACCGTCACTTGTTGATGATTTTTGGATGTGGATGGGCGATCTGGACACACCACGTCAGCAATTAGAAGAAGTCACTGAAAATCCGCAGGCTCTCCAACTTGAGTTGGGCACATCACTTCCACTGTGGACGGGGTTTGAGCAACGTGCTCGCACACACCCCAATCAAGACGCGATCGTTGAACCTGCAGGCAGCGGTCGATGGCGACGAGTGTCGTGGCGTCAACTCACCATGAAGGTTGACTTACTCGCTCGTGGATTAGTTGGCAGAGGAATTCATCGAGGAGACCGCGTTGCAGTGCTGGTTACACCAGGTGCTGATCTCATCGCAACGGTGTATGCGTGTTGGCAGATTGGCGCAACGGTAGTGATCGTCGATGCGGCCCTTGGTGTGCGCGGGATTCGTCGCGCATTGCGAAGTGCTCGTCCAACGTCAATCATCGCAATACCTAAAGCGATTCCCATAGTTCAAGGTTTAGGTGCGAAGGTCATCGCATCTGGCCAGTTGGCGCGCATTGCTGCTGAAGGGAAGTCAAAACCAAGCCCAGAACGCGCACAAGCACATGACGAAGCGATTGTGGTGTTCACTTCGGGATCCACTGGTCCGGCTAAGGGTGTCGTGTATCGACATGAGCAAATAGCTCGCACGAGAGATCTGATCGTTGCGCACCTAGACATCACTGAGCGCGATGCGCTCGTCGCTGCATTCGCACCTTGGGCGGTTCTTGGTCCGGCATTAGGCATTGCCTCGGTAATTCCCGACATGGATGTCACGCGCCCGGCAACATTGACGGCAAAGGCGTTAGGTGCAGCAGTTCAGGCAGTAGGCGGAACGCTCATGTGGGGATCACCCGCCGCACTTCGCGCCGTAGTGGACACCCAAGATGGCTTGCGCGACAAGTCGCAGTTGGCCACATTGCGATTGGTGATGGGTGCGGGCGCTCCGGTTTCACGGGAGTTGCTGCAGGGGATGAAGGATCTGTGTCCAACAGCTGATGTGCGTACGCCTTATGGCATGACTGAAGTGCTACCAGTGACAGATGTGTCGTTAACCGAGATCATCGCTGCGGGCGATGGCCCAGGCGTATTGGTGGGGCACCCACTGGCTGGGGTTGATGTACGGATAAGTGCACTTGACTCTTTAGGTCAGGCAACCGGTGCGCTGAGCGAATCCGCATGTGTCTTGGGCGAGGTTGTAGTACGAGCTGCGCATGTAAAGGATCGCTATGACGCTCTATGGGCAACGCAGCGCCGTAGTAGTCGCGAGGTTGGATGGCATCGCACCGGCGATGTGGGTGAGATAGATGAACAAGGTCGTTTATGGATTGGCGGCCGTCTTTCACATGTGATCACTTCGCCTTCGGGTCCCATTGCGCCGGTGGCTATCGAACAGCGCATGGGGGTCATTACAGACGTGCTTCAAGCTGCGGCTGTTGGTGTTGGTCCACTAGGAAATCAGCAAGTTGTCATCGTGTTGGAAACCAATCGCGTAGTTGATCTTGACCTCATTGATGAGGTTCGCTCGTTGGCACAAATGCCAGTTGCCGCAGTTCTTGCGCGCACGAGCTTGCCAGTAGATATTCGTCATCGCTCAAAGGTAGATCGCACTGCCTTGGCAATATGGGCTGCGCAAACCCTGGCGGGACGCTCGTGAAAGTTCTCGTCACTGGTGGTCGTGGACTCTTGGGAAGTGCCACGGTCGCTGAGCTTCGTCGTCGAGGTCACGAAGTAACAACCTTTCAACGCAATCCAAGCGGAAATCTGCAGGAGATCCTCGGTGATGTCACAGATGCATCTGCAGTGCAACGCGCGGTTGCCGGTAACGAAGCTGTCGTGCATCTTGCGGCGCGAGTGTCAATAGCAGGTGCATGGGAAGACTTCATCGCGGCAAATGTTGATGGAACAAGCAATGTGGTGAATGCGTGTAGAACTGAAGGCGTGAAGCGACTTGTGCATGTGTCTTCACCATCTGTCGCACATGCAGGTGAGCCACTTGTGGGCGTGGGAGCCCAGCCCGCTGATCCAGAAAATGTTCGTGGTCATTACGCACGCAGTAAGGCAATGGCAGAAATTATTGCTTTGAATGCGAACTCACCTGAGTTAGCAGTCACTGCTATTCGTCCGCACTTAGTGTGGGGCCCAGGAGACACACAGTTAGTTGAGCGCATTATTGATCGTGCTCGATCAGGTCGACTGTTCTTAATCGGCAATGGTCAGTCACTCATCGATACAACTTATGTAGACAATGCAGCTGATGCGCTTGCATGCGCGGTAGAGCATTGCCCAGGTGGTAGAGCGTTTGTCGTCAGCAATGGTGAGCCGCGCACAGTTGCCGAAATTGTTGCACGCATCGCGCAAGCCGGAGGATCAAAGGTTCGCGGTCGAGTTCCGTATCCGGTTGCGTTTGCCGCGGGGAAGGTGATTGAGCGGGTGTGGGGAGACCGACCAAGCGATCCACCGATCACCACATTCCTTGCAGAGCAGCTGTCGACTGCGCATTGGTTTGATCAACGTGAAACACAATTGGCCCTTCATTGGGTTCCAAAAGTTTCGCTTGATGAAGGGTTCAGGCTTCTTGATCGGGCCTATCGCAATTAATCACATTTTCGATGCACGTGAATTACCAGTTATTGCAAACGCGTTGACGGTGAACCAAACCTCTGCTTGACTCCCAAGATCGCGCATCAGCGAGCTGGAAGTGGGAATGGGTAGATGGATCTTCAACTCAAAGGCCGTTTGGTCTCGGTGATAGGAGCTGACCAGGGAACACAGGCAGCTTGCCGCCGAGTTCTCGAAGGCGAAGGCGCAGTTATTGCTGCAGCGCCTTCTGAGCTTTCCTACCCGTTGGCAGACATCGTGATCGCAGTTGGCGGTGTTCGCCCTGGCAGCGACTTGCTTGAGGTCAGCGATCCTGATGATCTGTACGCGGCTTGGGATGACATGACCGATGCGGTCAGCGCTTACCGTGCAGCACTGCCACGTATGTTGGAAAACAAGTGGGGTCGATTCGTATGGGTGGGTTCTGCGCAGGCGAAGTCAGTGGATGCCGAAGCCGATGAGTTAGCTGCGATGACGTCGTTGGGGATGCTCGGTCTGAATAAGGTCATTACCGGTGAAGTTGGCTCGAATGGGATCACGGCAAACGCGGTACTTCGCGGCGGCATCGCAACAGATGAAGACGTGGCCAATGCAGTGACCTTCCTGTGTTCAGAAGGTGCTGCTTACCTGAGCGGCATCACTATTACTGTCGATGGCGGCATTGGATCGGGGATTTTCTAATGGATTACGGAATCGCAGGGCGCGTAGCAATTGTTTCAGGCGGCAGTCGCGGTATCGGCCGTGCTATCGCGACGACCTTTGCCCATGAAGGCGCAAAAGTCGTTATTGCTTCACGTACTCAATCAAATCTTGAAGAAACCCTTGCAGAGTTGGAAGAAATCGCACCGGGGCGCGTACATGGTATTGCCGCCAGTATGACCGATCCAGAAAGCGTGAAGCGAGTTGTTGCTGAATCGCGCGATCGTTTTGGTCCCATCAGTATTGCGATTAGTAACGTGATTGGTCACGTCATTGATGCCGCAAAAGAAGGTTCCGGGCCTGGGGCTGGAACCTTCCAAGGTATGGAAGCAGAGTCGTATCGCGAAGAGTTCACTCAGTTGCTGGTGTCGTCGTGGGCTCTGGCTCGTGAATGCGTTCCGGACATGAAAGATCAAGGCTGGGGTCGTATTTGCAACATCGGTTCCGGTGTCGCCCGCGAACCAAGTACTCACTTGCCACATTTGCTTCCCAATGTGGTTCGACCACCAGTTGCCGGCATGCACCGTCTGATGGCTGCGCGACTTGCATCAGACGGCATCACAGTCAATAACATTTTGACAGGTTCAATCCTGACTGAACGCAATCGTTCCTACTGGGTGTGGCTTGCGAAAGAACGCAACATCACTGTTGCGGAAGCCACGCAAGACATGACAGACCGCATTCCACTTGGTCGTTTCGGTGAACCATCAGAAATGGCTGCGCTCGTTGCTTTCCTGTGTTCAGATCAAGCACGCATGGTTACTGGGCAATCAATTCCAGTCGGTGGCGGCGGAAGTCTGCACCTTTAATCAGGATCCGCATGGATTCGCAGCGCTGAGTTGGTAGAGACCGTATTTATCGCCTGGTCCAAAATCGCCATTGCTCGGCTGTGGGTATGCCCGAGACATGACATCGCCCTGACC
>WLOE01000103.1 GCA_009699465.1 Actinomycetota bacterium
ACCTTTAACTGGTTCATTAACCCAACAACTATTCAAGTCACTGACTTTGTGATCACTCGTGACGATGGCACCACCGTGAACCCCACCTGTGCGCTTCCCTACCCACCAGATGAAGCCAATGAAGCGCAAACAGTGAACCTCATCGGCGTATTTGGTGATCCAAAAGCTGCCCGCCCAATCAAGGTAACTGTGACCGGCGACCTGCAAGGACATGCGCCAGCTTTTACCGAATGGCAAACGATCACTCCTGGCCTTTCCAGCCCGATTGTTCAGATCGAAGCCGGCCCAGATATTTCTGATGCTTGGCGCCTGACCCCAGCGATGATGGTGGGCGATAAGAACGCCTGCACCGTTGGCGAAACATTTGTGCGCGTTGCCTGGTCAAACGGAATGACGGCTTACCCAACAGGTGCCGAGATTGGTCAAGCGGCAACGAACTCCTACCGCGCGCTCTTCACTTTGCCGAATAAGAAGATCATCAACCTCAAGCCGCTGGCAGTTGCCGACCTTGCTGATCACAGCACCTCGGCCATGGATGACAACATGCATGACCTGTGCCTTCCAAAGGTGCCTAAGGGTGCAGTGTTGAGTGAAGTGCGGATCGGTGCGAAGTTCCTGCAGGATCCCAATGGTGACCCCAACACCGTTCAGCACTTCAAGGTGCAAGCCCGATAACTATTCACCCCAGGTGAGGGCATCGCCTTTCGCGCAATTCACGATCTCAACACATAGCGTCGGCAGGTCGATGGAACCATTCCAATCTTGGGCCACTTCCTCGCCGATGTAGGTCCAACTATTCGTGCCAACAACTTGCCCACGCGAATTCACAAGCGGCCCGCCTGAGTTTCCGCTATTCAAGGAGGCGGTTGAAATAACCGCGTTGCCTTCTCTATTGATGACGTTCCCGATACTGATTGACCCCTCCAATCCATAAGGGGTGCCGATAGCCATCGTCCACCAGCCAGGCACAGGCGCAGTACTAATTTCTAGTGCCGGCACTTTCTGTTTAATACCGATCAGGGCAAGATCGTTTTCCTTATCCCACGAATACAAGAATGCGTCATAGGTTTTATCGCCAGCAGTTGCAGTAACCGCGCGCGGTGAATTAACACATTGTTTAATCACGTGATGATTGGTGATGACTTCAGTGGGGAATTCTTTGTCTAGTGCGGCTGAATTGGCATCACCGTCATCTGGTGAACCCAACTCAATGACCCAGCCAGAGCCTGAAAAATCCTTGCACCCAATGGTCACGGTGCTTGCTCGAACCTTCTTGATCAGGCCTTCAACATCTGTTGGATAGGCGAACAAAGAATTCTTCGAATAGTCACCTGCCGCAGCTGCAGCACCAGCTCCATCACCAGCACCAGCACTCGATTCGCTGTTTGATCTTTGCACCAGCAGCGATCCAAGAGCAAGGATCAGCGCAAGCACCGCGACACCCAATGCCGACCAACTCACGACGCGATGAGAACCATTGCGCGCAGGGGAAGGTTTGATGCTTTCATCGCTTGACGCCGAATTCATTTCGCCGGCGGTTGGCTCTTCGTGTTGTTCGTGTTGGTCCACGTTCGCATCCCTCGTGTTCTGAGCAATACCGATATCTTAATTAGCCTGAAACTGCCATCTGCTGGTTTGCCTCAAGGAACTCAAGACAAGATCCGCACATGTTTCTTTCGGTACCAGTAATCACATCGGCGACATGTGTGTTAACCCAAAATCCACTTTCCTAAACCAAGGCTGTACACCAGCGCGCGGTTGCACACCGCCCCGCCCTTGCCACCGTTCATCCACTGAGCCCACGACTCGCCCCAACCACCGCCGGCAACGCCAGCCCAGTTCAACGTAGCCGCAGCTGCATCAGCACACGTTCCTGTTGCTGGCTTACCAAACTGCTGAAACACCGGCGCTGGCCCAGAAGGCGCTGTTGACGAACTTGGTGACGAACCGCCACCACCGCCGCTGGACACGTTCAATGCGAGGAACTCGTTAGAAAACCCGCATTGTCCGACACCGTTTCCTGCAACCTGGATGCTGCCGGAAGCAGTCACTGTGATCGTCGCGCTTGCACCCATGGCCAACGGACTGGAACCAGTAGCGAGGGTGGACCCGGTGGGAAGGACGAGTTGCATCGCTCCGCCGGCGCTATTGGTGAAAGTGAATGTGTCTCCGGAATTGAGACTGACCATGGGGGCAGACCACGTGAGACTACCTGTTACGCAGGTAAGCGTCACTGTGGAAGGTGATGCGGCCGCGTGTGCAGAAGTAGCCAGACCAAATGTTCCTACACCTACAAGAGCGAAGGAACCGATTCCAGCAATAAGTCTTGATGTCACTCGCACGATAAAGCTCCTTTAAGTTGAATCTGGATCAGGGGCCCTTACACCCGATGAGTGAAAAACCTACACCACTACGTTGAGCGCTCACCAGAAGCAAGCATTAAAAAGATGTATTGGCTCTTTTCCTTGAGTACAGGGAATAAAGATTTCCCAAATACGCTTTACCGAAATACAACTTCCCGATGAAAGTCGAGAAATGTCGACTGCGAGGAGGAAAAACTGCCCACAGTTTGACTCGGGTCTACGTGCCATTTTTCAAGCACGACAGTGTCCAAATCCTTGGAAACTAACAGCTTTCCAGAATCTTCGAATGAGATAAACCCCTGGTCGAAGAGATGATCAATGTGTGGTGAAAGAAGCAGCCCGTTGGACCCGTCAAGTTTTTCTTCATTATTAGAATTCCGCCATGGCTTGATGTGACTAGCACGTAAGTGACGTACCTCAGCCACACCTGTGACTCGGCATTTGGACTCAATTAAACGAACGTTCGCTTTGAATAAACCTTGTCCTCGACGGGCCTTTGTTAACTGAACGATTTCGAGATCTCCCGACAGCGTTTTTGCGAGTGCTTCTTCAATTACGGATTCGGTTTCTCGATCCTCAACTGGTGGCGCCAATTCATGCCAAATGAAGTCTTGGGTCATACCTGAAAGCCGTAGCAGCAACTGCGAGAGTTCTTCCGAAATCTGCGTTAAATAGACTCCTTGTTGGCCAATGCCATTGGCTCTTAAGGGAGCGTATTTGTCAGCCAATAGTGGCCGGATAAGTTCCATGTGATGTTTAGGCTGAATCGGGCGTGGAATTTCGATGAATTCCACCTCTACAAACCAACCCGTATCGAGCCAATTTGAGCCAGCAGTTTGAAAATCAGGTTTTGGAGATGTAACCGCTGGCTGCTGCACCGTTCCCACAGCTTTGATGTATTTGTCACAAAACGAAAAGACAAGATCGCCTGGTTCAGTCTGCGTCATATAGTCATAGAACGGGTTTCGTGCCCCATTGTTCTTTGTTTTAGGTGACCAGAGGAAACCTCCAGGAACCTCAGTTCCATAGGTCTGATTCTGATTGACCCACCAACTTCGCACAGTTCGAGCTTAGAGCCTGAATATGCGTAAGGCCCCGCCATTTTAATGACGGGGCCCTACACAGTTAGTTCCTAGCGATTAGCTGCAACCACTGGTGCTGCCGCAACCCTCACACACGTAGCAGCTGCCTGCAGGCCGCATCTTGATACCGCAGGTCATGCACAGCGGTGCATCACTCGCAGTGCCCGTGATCTGCTCCATGAGTTCAGCACTCGAGTGAGCGATCTTGACCTCTTGCTTGGTTGCTGCTGCTGGTGCTGCAGTTTGAGTAGCAGTCGCAGTTGCTGTTGCTTCAGCTGCAACTTCAGTTGCTGCATCTTCAACATCAGTGTCGAAGTCAGCTGCTGGAGCTACTGCAGGTGCGTTGTAGCTAGCCGCAACAGTTGCGGTGCGCTCATCGGCACTGAAGATGCCCAGGGCTTCGCGCTGCTCAAGTGGCAAGTAATCCAATGCCAAGCGGCGGAAGATGTAGTCCATGATCGACTGGCTGATCCGGATATCTGGATCGTCGGTCATGCCTGCAGGCTCAAAGCGCATGTTCACGAACTTGCTCACGAAGGCTTCCAGTGGCACGCCGTACTGAATGGCGATGCTGATCGCGATCGAGAACGCATCCATCACACCAGCAAGCGTGGAACCCTGCTTGCCGAGCTTCAAGAAGACTTCACCAAGTTGGCCATCTTCGTAGCTGCCTGCCGTCATATAGCCCTCGGCGCCAGCGACACTAAATGATGTCGTGCGACTTGGACGTGACTTAGGAAGGCGCTTGCGGGTTGGCTTATGAGCCAGTTCGGCAAGTGCTTCGGCGGTCAGCTCGATGATGTCATCGACCTTCTTTGCCTTGGCATCGCTCAGTGGCTGACCAACCTTGCAGTTGTCGCGGTAGATAGCCAGGGCCTTAACGCCCATCTTCCATGCTTCGAAGTAGATCTCTTCAACTTCATCAACGGTTGCCTCAGTAGGCATGTTGACGGTCTTGGAGATTGCACCGGAGATGAATGGCTGCACTGCTGCCATCATGCGCACGTGACCCATTGGGGTGATGGAACGAGCACCCATGGCGGTGTCGAAGATCGCGTAATGCTCGAGCTTCAAACCTGGGGCGTCGATCACGTGACCGTTTTCGCCAATGAATTCCACAATGGCTTCAATGGTTTCTTCGGTGTAGTTCAAACGACGAAGCGCCAACGGAATGGTCTGGTTGACGATCTGCATTGAGCCACCGCCAACGAGCTTCTTGAACTTGACCAATGAGAAGTCAGGCTCAATACCGGTGGTGTCGCAATCCATCATGAAGCCGATGGTGCCGGTTGGTGCAAGCACGGAGGCTTGCGCGTTACGCCAGCCGTTCTTCTCACCTGTCTTGAGTGCTTCAGCCCAGGTCTTGGTTGCGACCTTATGGACATCGCCATCAAGGGATGAGAAGGCGCGCACGTTGTCGTTCGCTGAAGCATGCTTGCGCATGACTCGCTTGTGACCTTCTTCGTTGCGCTTGTAACCGTCGTATGGTCCAACAATGCCTGCGAGCTCTGCTGAGCGCTTGTAGGCAGAAGCGTTCATCAAGCTGGTGATGCTTGCTGCGAAGGCGCGGCCTGCTTCTGAGTCGTACGGAAGGCCGGTTGCCATCAACAATGCACCGAGGTTTGCGTAACCGATGCCGAGCTGACGGTAACGACGGGTGGTGTCGCCAATTGGCACGGTTGGGAAGTCAGCAAAGCAGATGGAGATGTCCATTGCGGTGATGATGAATTCCGCAGCCTTAGCGAAACGCTTAGCGTCGAAGGTGCCATCTTCATTCAGGAACTTGAGCAAGTTCAAGCTTGCAAGGTTGCAAGAAGAGTTGTCCAAGCTCATGTATTCAGAACATGGGTTTGATGCATTGATGCGACCAGTTTCAGGATTGGTGTGCCAATCGTTGA
>WLOE01000104.1 GCA_009699465.1 Actinomycetota bacterium
GAATCACTGGACTTAATTGAGCACGACGCGCTCAGGAAGAAAGGAGATCACCTTCGAGTAATCCTTGATTCACACTCGTGAATTGATAATCATGGTCTTCGCTTTTCCGCGACAGAACCCAAATCAGATCAAAGCGATCTTCCGGCCAATGCTTGGGGATATCGCCTACGTTGCTGATGGGAAATTTCGCGAGCACGTCGGTCATAGATCCATGGTGCCAAGCAACCAAGGTTGGCTGTGGGCCATCAATAATCGACTGAGCTAACTCCTCAACATGGTCATGATTAAGGGAGTCATCAATGTGTAACGATAAGCGGTGAGCTAAAGGGGTGACCGTGTCCACTTCACGCTTACTCATGTACTCATGTGTTGACTTCGTCGCATAGATGCGCTCAGGCGCGACGATATTGGGATGCAAAACAGACGGACCTCGAGCAAGTAATCCTGCGAGCGCGCCAGCACGCGTCCAACCACGAACAGACAATGAATGAGAGTCGTGCTCTCCGTTGTGGTTTATCCCGTGCGGCGGTCCATTTTCACCAGGCTTTTCGCCATGGCGAATGAACATGATGATGTTAGGGCTGCTCACATCATCACCTTATCTGCCAGTCGACTCAATGGGAGAAAGTCGCTCTTAACAATGCACTCATGGTTCGATTGCATCAATGAGTACCTTCCGAATCACTATCCGAGTCAAACCTGGCGCTTCACGCGCCAAGGTTGGCGGTTCATACGGTGATCCCGCAGAACTCGTGGTTTCCGTTCACGCGCAACCCGTTGACGGCCAAGCCAACACCGCTGTCGTAGAAGCCTTATCCTCCGCGCTTGGCGTTCGCAAGGCAGATGTATCAGTAGTTGCAGGACACACAGGCCGCACAAAGATTCTCGCGATCGAAACGGATGACACAGCATCAATGCAATTGCGTATTGATGCGCTCTTGGCCCTTTAGGCCTTCTTCACCACGCTCGACTTCAACATCATCGGCCCGAACCCATCAACTTTGGCGTCAATGTCATGATCGCCCGTTCCTTGAACTAAACGAATGCCGCGCACTTTGGTGCCAACCTTCAACGGTGTTGAACTCCCCTTGACTTTGACATCTTTGACGATCGTGACGTCATCGCCATCAGCAAGAATGTTGCCAACTGCATCACGAATGACTTTTTCACCTGGTGTGTTGTCATCACTGACTTCGGCTAACCATTCATGCGCACATTCTGGGCAAACGAAAAGCCCACCCAATTCGTACGTGAATTCACAACTGCAAAGCGGGCACGGAGGCGTTTCGTCCATGCCCGCCACTCTAGGCGATTAGGCCTTGAGGTCTGGATATCGCTTTCGTGCTTCTTCAAGTGCAATCTCTGCACGCTGAGCTGCAACCTTGCGTGGCGCTGGGCCGTAACCCTTGTCCGCATTTTCCTTACGCCAAGCCGCCACATCGCCTGCATGTCCGGTGACTTCCATCATCTGAAGACTTGCCTGCAAGTTCACGCGCATACCCATGGTTTCCCAAGCGCGCTTCACACCTGCCTTGATGCCCATCAACACTGACAACGGTGCTTGCGCGATCTGCCAAGCAATGAGTTCTGCTGTTGCATCGAGATCTTCGCGAGGAACAACACGGTTGACCATGCCGATGCGCTTTGCTTCTTCGGCGTCAATGGTCTGTGACAAGTAGAGGTACTCGTAGGTCTGGTGGAAGTTCATCGTGACCCAAGGCTCAATCAAGGTTTCGCCGCCTGGGAAACCAAGACCCTGAGGCAATGGCATCTGGAAGTACGCGTCATCAGAGGCGATAACAATGTCGTTCAACAAAGCGAAGTAGGTGCCGCCGCCGACGCAGTAGCCATGCACTGCAGAGATTGTTGGCTTCTGGAACTCCCAGATGTGCAGCACTGGCCAAGTGAAGAGCTTTGCTTGGCCAGCCCATGGGTGACCGTATTCAGCTGCTTCTTTAAATTCTGCATAAGCCGGACCGCCACCAGGGCCCATATCGTGACCCGAACAGAATCCGCGGCCGTTGGCCTTGAGGATGACCACCTTGATGTTGTAGTCGTTCTCAGCGTCCTTGAGGCAGTTCTCAACGTCCCACACCATGGCTGAACTCTGAGCATTCGCAGCCTCTGGTCGGTTCAGAATGATGCGTGCGATCGGGCCATCTTTTTCGTAGATGACGGTTTCAAGTTCTTGGCGTTCCATGGGGCTCCTCAATCAGCAGATGACGGCAATTGCTCATCAAAATGCTAGTGCCCAGATTGAATGCATGAGCACTGAATGACTCTATTCTTTCAGTGCTCAACCGACTCAAAGCTGCTCAGCCCTTCTTTTGAAGCAGGACAATGTCGGTCCCTCCACTTGCACGCAATTCTTCGCATTTCAACATAAAAATTGTTCCCGAGACGATCAACGGGTCTCGATTTCCATTCGCAATACATGCAGAGACCTCGACATATCCAGCACTTGAAAAAGTACCTTCTGGACCTTGCGGTCCATCTGCGCCGGTAGCACCGCGGGATCCCGACAATCCCTGGATACCTTGAATACCTTGGATTCCCTGCAGGCCCTGCGGGCCTCTTGCGCCTGTTGGACCCGGGGCGCCAGTTGCCCCAGTAATTCCAGTGGCGCCGGCATCGCCTGTTGCCCCCGCAGCACCTGCTTTGGTAGTAATCGCCGCGCTGTTTAGAACGGTGCCGTCAGGGAACTTGATACCTCGCGCGGTTGATAAGTAACCCTTATCGCCCTTAGCCCCGATTGTGATGTCTTCACTCGAAATGATCGATGCAATACCGGTGGTTGTAAGTCGGGTGTTTCCCAACCGTAGTGAATCCGCACCATCAATAAGCAGAGCACCGTTTTCGACGGTCAGACCGGCTTGTTTTCCTGTGGTCGAATCTTGGAAGTAGAGCGCGCCTGGACCAAGCTGCAAATTCTTCCACCGCAGCTTTGATGTACCAATCGTGAATGCGTTATCAATTGTGGGGACCAAATTGCCCGCGATATTGGATGAGCTCAGCGCGATAGTTTTGCCGTCAGCTCCAGTGATGCCTACTGCCCCTGTTGCGCCCGTGGCACCTGTTGCGCCCGTGGCACCTGTTGCGCCCGTGGCACCTGTTGCGTCCGTGGCACTGGCCGATACCGGTGCGGGGCAGTTGTTTATATAGTCACAATTCTTCTCAGGCGCTGGCGCACCAAAACCAGTGAAATATGCTCCCGCGGTCACTCCTGCAATCACCACCGCGCCAAGACTGAACAGGTTCGTTGGTGTATTGAAAAAAAACATGACGTACTCCCCCAACCAAAGATCTATTCGTGCCCGCTGACTTCCCCCATGGGGTCAACGGCAGAACAACTTTGAAATCCAAAGTCCTCAATGAGACTTGGAAGAAGCGCTAAGCGCCAAAGGAATGGGTCAGTTGCCAGATGAAGCTTCCCCGAGGTGAAAACGTGTCTTCATTGCCACAACTCGCTTGAAGGCGAGTCAGAAGTTCACTCTATCACAACGAAGCATCGCAATGCCAAGAAGCCCTCTCAACGCAGGAAATATCTACACATTGGTTGTTTTAGACATCAAAGCAGAGCTACGGGCTCGCAGCGTTCGCACTTGCCTCTACCATCGCGGGGTGCGCATGCCTGAACCACTTGATACAGAGTCTGGACCTGTTCTCGTGAGCCTTTGCGCACAACTCAACCGAACAGGCACTGAAGTGCGCGGTATAGAAGAATTCGCCGCCCTCTCTCAGCACCTGGTTGCAACCGGCGTCCCCTTGCTCATCTTTGTCGATGCAGCCAGCATGAATCGTCTCGGTCATCTTGCCTCACAACCGCACATCACTTTGGTTGCGTTGCCCGAATCAATTCTCTCGAAAAAGATTGCTGAATCAGTCGCTTCACTTTTGTCGCAAGGTAAGCGCTCGCCTCGGTCAACAAATATTGCAAAAGACACCGCTGAATATTTCCAACTGATGTACCTCAAACCATGGCTCTTAAACATCGCCGCTCAAATGTGCAACGCACAGACTCTGTGGTGGATTGATTTAGGCATCGCCCACGTGAGCAACGTTCCCCTCGATCTTGGCTCGCGACTCAACCGGACACAGGTCGACCCCGTCCTTATTTTTCGTGATCTTCGACCAGGTAATCGTCCACAATCATGGGCTGCGAAAGACGGTTATGGATTTGCTTGCGGCGGACTTTTCGGTGTTGCGCGGGATGCAACTGGGTGGCTTGTCGAGACCTTTGAGTCCCATCTCCTGACGATGCTGGCCCAAGGAGAAGTGCCCTTGGATGAGGACGTATTGACACAGATGGCTCTCAGGCACCCTGAGGTCATCACCATTGGCAATGCATGGCATGAGGAAATCTTCATTGGGTTGAACTAAACCCCAAGCAAAAAGGGCCGGAATTTCTTCCGACCCTCACATTTGGCTCCCCCACTTGGACTCGAACCAAGAACCCTCCGATTAACAGTCGAATGCTCTGCCAATTGAGCTATGGGGGACTAAATCGGCGCCAGCAGAGAATAGCAAGGTGGTGAAGGCGCCTTGACCACCGGTCAGATTCCCAGCGCCACTCGCAGCTCTTTGAGCGCCGAATCCGCGAGTTCCCGATTTTGTGAGTCGTTTGGGTCAATTCCTGAATCGAAGACCACGCTCCAGATGATTTCATCGCGACTTTGGCGGCGGGCCGCAACAAGCACTTCACAGCCATTAGTCAGCGTGAGCCGCTCGCTCACAATCACATTGGCAGTGACCTGGGCTCGAACCGCCGCCGGCAGATTTCCTGGATCGCTGAGTTGAATGCGCAAGTGTTGAGCAAGACCAGCATCATTTTGCACATCAAGATCAAGAAACGGAGTGGTCCACGTTGCGCGGATGACCTTGAGCCAAGAAATTCGCGAACCTTGGGCATACATCGCCTCGTCTGTTGCAATCACATAGGTCGGTTCATCGTTGCCATTGGAGCCCCACGCAATGACCTTCTCGCCTGGCAACACTGCGGCCTGAATCAGCGCATCTTTAGGAATGCGTGCTGCTTTCAACTTTTCGAACCAACTCATACTCGCCCGCTCATTCGTTGTGCATCATTCGCGTTCACCTAACGCAGCATTGCGTAGTGATTTCTTGTAAGCCTCAAGTGCCATGATCTCAGCGAAGAGTTGGTTGTGTTCTTCTTCCTGTTCAATCGGATCAGTGCGCTGCATGCGTCCGCGCACATCAGCAATGCGACGTGTTGCATCAA
>WLOE01000105.1 GCA_009699465.1 Actinomycetota bacterium
GCAAGTGCAGGAATGCTGACGAGCCCCGCTTCTGCTGTTTCAGCGCCCGTTGATGCTGCATCGAGCCTCAAGTTTGGCGATGCAACATCAAAGCGTGCCGTCGTAGTTATTGAAGGCGGCGGAAGCTCACACCCATTCACTACTCCTTGGGATGCGTGTGATGGCGGTCGTATCCCTTACGTGCAGGCGCTGGTTGATGCAAAGCTCCCGGTATTCACGGCTCCGGGCTATACAAATCATGCCGAGAGCACTTGGGGGCTCACTGGCTGCCCGCTACAACCCCCAGTTGAACTTCAATGGAATACCTCTGCCTATCCGACTCAAGCAGCCCAGTCCGTGTTGGGTTTCTTGGGTTATCTGCGTGCAACCTACGGATATCAAACCTTCGATCTCGTTGGGTACTCGTATGGCGGTGTCATCTCACGCGCCACGATTGCAGAGCTAAAGAAGACGCCGAAATCAGGAAAGTACTTGCCAGCGTTTTCCTATGCGCAGCAAGCAGTTGATGCTGGTGTGAAGATTCCTACGCTGATCACTTTGAATACGCCCCATCTAGGTGGGCCCGCATATGACATTGCTAATAATCCGGCGAAGTATTTGGTGCCAGTGACTCAAGGCTGGGGACGCCAAATTGCCAACGCTGGCACGGGGTTGAGATATTTTCTCGACACTGATGGCGCAGGAGACATTCAATTCTTAACTACAGCTCCGCATGCAAAACAAAATCCGAAAAGCTGGGACGCAAAGCAGGTTGGTGTTCTTGACGATGTGGCATTGACATTGATTGCGGGGGATTACTGTGCTGAGACCTGCGGGACGAGCAGTAGTCCTGCAAAGACAATGAACGTTCCTCGCACGGATGGAACCGTGCCTGTGTATAGCCAGCTCATGTTGCCTTGCCCCTCAGCTTGCCCTGTAGTTCCGGGATCGGTATTCATTCCCAAAGGTCTAGTTCCCGACTCGGTGGTTCGCAAGACCTTCCCAGTGGTGCACTCCCTTTGGGACACTTGGAGAAATGGCCTGCCAAATATTTTGTCGGTGGCAAATAACCCTGCTTCCATCAAATATTTAGTGACCACAGTGACGAGCCAGTGGCAGAAGGCAGGCGTGCCTCTTCTGGCGTCCTAGAACGATCTCGCATGTCAGCAGCGAAGACTGCTGCGATGGGGCATGCTGTGACCAGCAAAGCGACTAGGGGAGAACTTTCATGTGCTGTTTCGTACTCGTACTCGGATTCCTTGGCCCACGCCTGGCCTTTCTTTGGGCCTGGCTGTTCACCCCACGCGTGACTGACGCATTCACCGGTGGCTTCTGGTTGCCACTGCTCGGGTTGCTCTTCTTGCCATGGACGGCATTGGCCTACATCGTGGTGTGGTCATTTGCTGACGGAGTCAGCCCATTGGGTTGGGTAGTGATCGCTCTTGGCTTTGTATTAGACATCGGCAACTACAGCGGTCGATCAGCGCAACAGCGCCTCTCGACTGCTTCATAGTTCCCTGATTTAGCGATTGGTGTTACCGGCATCGATCTTGAGTTGCGTTCCCGTGACGTACTTAGACTCATCTGATGCCAGGTAAAGCACGGCATAGCTCACATCGCGGGCTTCAATTAAACCGACGTCAAGCATGTTGTCGTAAATAGGGCTGAGCTTGTTACTGCCAACACTTGCCGTAGGAGCCTCGCCGCCAAGCCCGGTAACCATCGGGGTGTTCACACCAGTTGGGTGAATGGTGTTGACGCGAATGTTGTTGCTCGCAAGTTCATTTGCAAGACTTTTTGCGATACCAACAATCGCATGTTTTGTTGCCACATATGGTGCAAGGAACGGCAAGCCCTTAATTCCGCCGGTTGAGCTGGTGATGATGATTGAGCCGCCGCCAGCCTTAATGAGATGCGGAATCGTCGCGGTGCAGGTGTTCCAAACTCCGGTGAGGTTGATGTCGAGAGTGTCCTGCCAGATTTGCGGACTCACTTTGTTCCATGGTCGAGTGATGCACACGCCAGCGTTAGCAACAACGATGTCCAGATGTCCGAACTCAGCTACCCCGTCGTTCACGACAGTCTTCATTGCTTCGGCATCGCGAACGTCAACCACTCGGGTCAAAACCTTGCGGCCAAGTGCGCGAACGGCAGCTGCTGTTTCTTCAAGATCTTGCGGCGTAGCAAGCACGTAATCAACAGACTTCACATTTTCGCAAATATCCACGGCAATAATGTCGGCACCTTCTTCAGCCAATGCAATTGCGTGCTCACGGCCCTGACCGCGCGCAGCACCAGTAATGAATGCAACTTTTCCTGCAACGCGACCGGCCATGAGGACTCCTTGTAAATGTGTGAGGCAATGAATGCGAATTGATCGTAGGCCCTCGTGCGGTGAGGCACAGGCGATCTCACTGATTGAACTAACCTGAATGTATGTCAACCCCGCCCCGTTGGTTCACCGAGACAGAAGAACATCACTCACAGTGGTACGTCGACCATTTCCGGGATCTTGCGGCGCAGGGCGTGGATTTGGCCGGGGAGGCGCGCATGGTTGATGCGATGCTCCCTCGAGGTGCGCGGATTCTTGATGCAGGCTGCGGGCCAGGTCGCACTGGGGCTTGGCTGTTTGCAGCAGGGCACGAAGTTGTGGGTGTTGACGCGGACCCGGTGCTAATCGCTGCAGCAGTTGAAGACCATGTGGGCCCAATCTGGCGGATGCAGGATTTGTCGAAATTGACGTTGGAATCAATTAGGCAGAGCGCACTCTTTGATGCCGCTGTCCTTGCTGGCAATGTCATTACTTATGTTGCTGCGGGCACAGAAGTGCAAGTGCTCGCAAATATTCGTGCAGTGCTGAAGCCCGATGGTTTTGCTGTTGTTGGTTTTCATACAGCCCGTTACGACGTCCACGAGTTTGATCAACACCTTGCGGAAGCAGGTTTCACCCTTGAGTCGCGATTTGCTACGTGGGATCTACGGCCGTGGAAGAGTGACGCTGATTTTGTCGTGACGGTATTGCGTAATCCTGTTGAATAGAGATACAAAAAGGGCCCGACCAAATGGTCGAGCCCTTTTTGCTATTCGAAGTCTGTAATTAGACGACGCGAACCTTGTCAGCCTGAGGTCCCTTTGGACCCTGGGTGATGTCGAATTCAACGGCCTGGTTTTCTTCGAGTGAGCGGTAGCCATCTGAATCGATAGCTGAGTAGTGGACGAATACGTCTGGTCCGCCATCAGCTTGCTCGATGAAGCCGAAGCCCTTTTCTGCGTTGAACCATTTAACGGTGCCTTGTGCCATGTTGCAAAATCTCCTTAACGAAAGACGTGGCGGGCAGTGTGCCCTCACGCGGTAAAGCCGCATCACGCCTTCGTCCTCATGGGATGTGGTGCTGATATGTCTGTACCTGAAGAAGAGTCTTCCCTACAACTGGTGATTTGCCTAACGGCAGGGTCCACTTGAAGCAAATTCGGGGAAAACTTTCCCGAATCCCCCTAAGAATGCCCAGATTTCAGGTCCGACAGGGCAACTGGGCGTCACCTATCAGCGATTTTTCCAAGCCATCACGCCGAATTTCGATAATCCGGACATCAGGGAAACGGCGCTGAGGAAGGAGCCGACACTCAAAATTGAGCCGAAGGACCCAACGGAGCCAACGGAACAAGTAGATCCGTATGAGCCGATGCTCAAGATCGAATTCTTTGATCGAATACTCAAGAGTGAATTCTGTGAGGCAATACTTAAACGCGAGTTAGACATAGTTCAAGGCTAATACGGCATTATCGAAAAGTCTCAACCAGTGAACATTGAGATCAGGCGTTATCGTTACAAAATGCCCGCTTCAGAATCGCGCCGTTTCAAGAGGCCGATGCGCGTGCACCCAGTCGTTGATTTGAGTCAGCGCAAGCCGATCAAACGGGCATTGGCCCTAGCAACAGTAGAAACTCTTGGCTTGTCTGTTCTCTTTCTCTTGTATTGGTTACTCGATATTCGCGACAGCGTGCTTTCACCACTGATGTTTCCTCCGGTGGTGAGTTTCCTGCTCGTACTTGCGACGTCAAGTTCACCGATTTCGCGCCCATTGAGAATCATCGCCGCATACACAGTCGCTGGATCTATTGGTTGTATTTTTGCCGAACTACCTGGCCCGATATTTGTGGAAGCAGTTATCGCGGGTGGCCTGACAATGTTTTGTATGCACGTACTTGGTGCATTCCATGCACCTGCAACCGCTATCCCTCTCATCATGGTGTTGACCTTCGCTACGGGAACTTCTGCGCTCATTGCACTGCCACTACTTGTGTTGCTTGCTTGCATGGTGGTGTTTCTAGCGTGGGGTGCTCATCGCATCTTGGGAGATGCGAACTATCCGCAGACCTGGTGGTAATGAGCATTTCGCTGAAGTGCTTGCCGCGCCTGCGGTTATAGGTCAAACTTCGCCAAGTGAGTAACGCCGGTACTCCCCGAGACCGGACTGTGAAGGGAATTTGGATGACCATTGTTGTGCCGCTAGAGCTCTACCCAAAAGGTCCAGCAGTTGCAGCGCCGACTCGTCGCCCGGGTTCCATTCGTCGAACTTCAACAATTGACAGTGTGTGGCCAGATGGGGTGGAAGCAAATCGCGAGGTTGTTGGTCGTTCGCGCGACCTCTACACCCCACTTGATGGCAGTACGCCAGTAGTTCTCGCAGAAGATGCATTGTTTGTAACCGTCGCTCCGGATCGTGGGCTTGTCGCAATGAATTCAGTGCCGCCACGTGAGGCGATTCAGGTGTTAGTCGGTGCAACTGGGGGAAGTAATTCACGTGGTCGTGTTGTCGCAGCTGTTCCAGAAGAAGTTGAAGCAGGAACTCCTTTGTACTTGCTCCTTGATGATCTATCTGGTGCGACGCTGGTTGGCAGTGTTGCCTTGCGTTTCTGGCAAACACCTGAAGAGCTAGCGGCGCAAATGAAAAAAATGGAAGCGCTTATGGGTAAGCGCGTGATGCAAGGCATCTGTGCTGGATTTGCACCTGGCTCAACTGCGCTCAACGAAGATGGCACAACTGGATCGATGGGTGACAC
>WLOE01000106.1 GCA_009699465.1 Actinomycetota bacterium
ATCGTGATCTTTTTGAGCATTTTCGCCTTGTGCTTCCTTGTGGCTCTGTCGCTGATCACACACCCACTGTTTATGTGGGTATCCATCGGATCCACTGTGGTCTTGACCGGTGGCATCATTGCTGCGCTCGTGATGTTTGCCCAGCCATTCTCCGAGCCTGGGGTCACTGTCCAACCCTCATCGCTGAGCGGGGTGCTGACCCGACTGGAACATGTGTACCCACAACCATCTCTCTGGGAGCCATGTCCAACGCTGGCGCAATACGTCGATATGTCGGCTTCGTAGGTCCCGACTGGTGCTGCTGGGTCTGTTTTTGCGCATTCACGCCCATTGGCTAGACTTGGGGGTGTTGGGCCAACGTCGTCCCGATAAGTCAGGCTTACTTTTTGGGGTCTGCACGGCTACGACGAATGGATTGGCACCATGTTCAGCACTGATCTTCCAGCAGCATCTGGTCTCTATGACCCAGCAAATGAGCACGACGCCTGTGGCGTGGCCTTTGTTGCGACCCTGACTGGCATTCCTTCTCACGACATCGTGCAAAAGGCCCTCACTGCGCTCGTGAACCTCGAGCACCGTGGTGCAACAGGCGCTGAACCTGATAGCGGTGACGGAGCTGGCATTTTGTTCCGCGTGCCTGATGAGTTCTTCCGTGCAGTTGTTGATTTCGAACTTCCTGCAGCTGGTATGTATGCAGCAGGTACGGCGTATCTCCCGCAGGATCCAACTGAGGTTGTTGCGGTCAAGGCCGCGATCGCTGCGATTGCTGAAACTGAAGGATTGAAGGTTCTTGGCTGGCGTCCAGTTCCAACGAACAGTTCGATGATTGGCTCAACGGCTCGCGATGTCATGCCAACCTTCGAGCAGTTGTTTGTTGCCTCGACTAATCCGGCAATTGGCGGCATCGAGCTTGATCGAGTGGCCTTTGCGCTACGTAAGCGTGCCGAGCGTGATACCAATGTGTATTTCCCATCGCTATCAGCGCGCACCATTGTGTACAAGGGCATGCTCACGACTGGGCAGTTGCAGCCGTTTTACCCAGATCTTTCTGATGAGCGAGTGAAGTCACCAGTAGCCCTCGTGCACTCCCGCTTCTCAACAAACACCTTCCCATCGTGGCCGCTTGCTCACCCTTACCGCTACATCTCACACAACGGTGAAATCAACACGGTGCAAGGCAACCGCAACTGGATGCGTGCACGTGAAGCAATGTTGAAGAGCGACCTGATCCCTGGTGACCTCACACGCCTGTTCCCAATTTGCACAAGTGGAGCTTCGGACTCAGCGTCATTCGATGAAGTTCTTGAACTCATCCACCTCGGTGGACGTTCACTTCCACACTCCATCTTGATGATGATTCCTGAGGCCTGGGAGAACCATCCATCAATGGATCCCGCTCGTCGTGCGTTCTACGCGTTCCACTCCACTTTTATGGAGCCATGGGACGGACCAGCAAACGTCTGCTTCACCGATGGCAGCATGATCGGTGCAGTACTTGACCGCAATGGTTTGCGCCCCGGTCGCTACTGGGTAACCGAAGATGGCCTAGTAGTGCTTGGTTCAGAAGCAGGCGTACTTGATCTTGATCCAGCAACCATCGTTCGCAAGGGTCGCTTGCAGCCAGGTTTGATGTTCTTAGTTGATACCGATGCTGGTCGCATTATCGAAGACGATGAAATCAAGGCTGAGCTGGCAGCAGCTGCTCCGTACCAAGAGTGGCTTGATGAAGGGCTTGTTCACCTTGAAGAACTTCCAGAGCGTGAGCACATCGTGCATACCTCAGGTTCAGTTGCGCGTCGCCAACAAACCTTCGGTTACACGCATGAAGAGTTGAAGATCATTCTTGATCCAATGGCACGCCTTGGAATTGAAGCAATTGGCTCAATGGGCACCGACACTCCTATTGCAGTGTTGTCGGCCCGTCCACGATTGCTGTTCGATTACTTCCATCAATTGTTTGCACAAGTGACCAACCCACCGTTGGATGCCATTCGCGAAGAGATCGTTACTTCTCTCTACGCGACCATCGGTTCTGAAGGCAACTTGCTCGACGCCAGCCCATCACATTGCGATCAGGTCACGTTGCCATTTCCTGTGATCGATAACGATGAACTCGCAAAGATTCTTCACATCAATGATGACGAAGACATGCCAGGCTTTGCAGCAGCCAAGATTGAAGGCTTGTATGACGTTGCTGGTGGGGGAGAGGCACTTGAACTTCGCCTGAAGGAAATCTACCTAGAAGTCGACAACATGATTCGCGAAGGCAAGCGCTTCATCGTGTTATCTGACCGCGATAGCGATGCTGATCGCGCACCTATCCCAACATTGCTTCTCACATCTGCAGTTCACCATCATTTGGTGAAAACCAAAGCGCGCACAATGGTCACCTTGATCATTGAAGCTGGCGATGTGCGCGAAGTTCATCACTGTGCATTGCTCGTTGGATATGGCGCTGCTGCCGTGAATCCCTACCTGGCACTTGAAACTGTGGAAGACATGGCTCGTCGTGGCGTCTTTGGCGATGTCACTCCAGAAAAGGCAACGCGTAACCTGATCAAGGCGCTCGGCAAGGGCATCTTGAAAGTCATGTCCAAAATGGGTGTATCCACCGTTGCTTCCTACCGCGGTGCACAAATCTTCGAAGCCGTTGGTTTGAGCCAGGAACTTGTTGACTCCTACTTTGGTGGTACCAGTTCAAAGCTTGGTGGCGTTGGTATCGACGTGATAGCTCAGGAAGTCTCTGATCGTCACGATGTTGCGTATCCCATCTCAGGAATTTCGCCTGCCCACCGAACATTGAATGTTGGCGGTGAATACCAGTGGCGCCGTGAAGGTGAACTTCACTTGTTCAACCCAGACACAGTGTTCCGCTTGCAGCACGCAACGCGCAATAAGCGTTACGACATTTTCAAGCAGTACACGAACGCAGTTGATGAGCAGTCTGAGCGGTTGATGACCATTCGTGGTTTGTTCAATTTCAAGGAGGGTGTGCGCGATCCGATCTCAATTGACGAAGTTGAGTCAGTCGAAGAAATTGTGAAGCGTTTCTCCACTGGTGCGATGTCATACGGTTCGATTTCCGCTGAAGCTCATGAAACATTGGCCATCGCCATGAACCGGATGGGGGCAAAGTCCAATACGGGTGAAGGTGGCGAAGACCCAGAGCGCTTCGTGGCAATGCCAAATGGAGATTCAAAGCGTTCATCAATTAAGCAGGTCGCGTCGGGTCGCTTTGGTGTAACCAGCGAGTACCTCGTGAATGCTGATGACATTCAAATCAAGATGGCTCAGGGGGCAAAGCCTGGTGAAGGCGGTCAGCTACCAGGGAACAAGGTCTACCCATGGGTTGCAAAGACTCGTCACTCCACCCCAGGTGTGGGTCTCATTTCACCACCACCTCACCACGATATTTACTCAATCGAAGATCTCGCTCAATTGATCCACGATTTGAAGAATGCCAATAAGTACGCACGCGTACATGTGAAGTTGGTGTCTGAAGTTGGTGTTGGCACGGTCGCGGCTGGTGTTTCAAAGGCGCATGCTGATGTTGTGCTGATTTCTGGTTTCGACGGTGGCACTGGTGCTTCACCGTTGACGAGTTTGAAGCATGCAGGTACACCGTGGGAGCTTGGTCTTGCTGAAACTCAGCAGACACTGCTGATCAATGGTCTACGCGATCGCATCGTGGTGCAAGCAGATGGTCAACTCAAGACCGGACGCGATGTGATCGTGGCAGCGTTGCTTGGTGCCGAAGAATTCGGTTTTGCAACTGCACCACTCGTGGTGATGGGTTGCGTCATGATGCGTGTGTGTCACCTCGACACCTGCCCAGTCGGTGTTGCAACACAGAACCCGATACTGCGCGAGCGGTTTAGTGGCAAGCCTGAGTTCGTGGAAACCTTCTTTGAGTACATTGCAGAAGAAGTCCGTGAGTTCCTTGCTCAACTTGGCTTTCGCACACTTGACGAAGCAATCGGTCAGGTAGAAATGTTGGAAACGGAGCGTGCTGTTTCACATTGGAAGGCAGCAGGACTTGACCTCTCTCCAATCCTTTCGTTACCACGTGTTGCTCTCGATTCACCTCGTCGCGCCATGATCGCTCAAGATCACGGACTTGAGGCGGCTCTGGACAATGAGCTCATAGAGATCTGTCAGCCAGCAATCACCAAAGGTGAGCCCGTTCGTGCGCAGATCAAGGTGCGTAACGTCAACCGAACCGTCGGCACGATGCTCGGAGCTGAAGTTACGCGTAAGTATGGTGGTGATGGATTGCCAGTAGGCACGATCGACATCACCTTTAACGGTTCAGCAGGTCAGTCTTTTGGTGCATTCGTGCCAAAGGGTGTCACGCTTCGACTTGAAGGCGATGCCAACGACTATGTCGGTAAGGGTCTATCAGGCGGCACTCTTGTGGTGCGACCCGATCGTGCGGCTACCTTTGTAGCTGAGGATCAGATCATCGCAGGCAACGTGATTGGTTATGGCGCAACGAGCGGTGGCATCTTCCTACGTGGTCGTGCCGGAGAACGTTTCTGTGTCCGTAACTCTGGTGTTACGGCAGTAGTCGAGGGTGTGGGCGATCATGCACTCGAATACATGACCGGTGGGCGAGTGGTAATTCTGGGCAGTACCGGACGCAATCTCGGTGCGGGCATGTCTGGCGGTATTGCCTATGTTCTTGATCTTGATCCAATCAAGGTCAATCCAGAAATGATCGATCTGGATCCGATGACATCAGTTGATTCGCAAGAGTTGCAGGCAATCGTGCAGCAGCATTTCGATGAAACGCAGTCGGCTGTCGCGCAAGCGTTACTCGCTGACTGGATTACGGCGCTTGGTCGATTCACCAAGGTCATGCCAAAGGATTACAAGCGCGTACTCAATGTGATGAAGCAAGCGACTGAGCAAGGTTTAGATCCAATCGCAGCGGTAATGGGAGCTTGAGATGGCTGATCCAAAGGGATTCCTCAATGTTGGTCGTACGACACCAACGCGTCGTCCAGTAGA
>WLOE01000107.1 GCA_009699465.1 Actinomycetota bacterium
GGAGTGCTACTGCGGCAAGTACAAGCGCGTGCGCTTCAAGGGCATCATTTGTGAACGTTGTGGTGTTGAGGTCACTCGCGCCAAGGTTCGCCGCGAGCGCATGGGTCACATTGAGCTTGCTGCTCCTGTAACTCACATCTGGTACTTCAAGGGTGTGCCAAGCCGTCTTGGTTACCTGCTCGACCTTGCTCCTAAGGATCTCGAGAAGGTCATCTACTTCGCTGCTTACATGATCACGTGGGTCGATGTAGATGGCCGCCATGAAGCATTGCCTTCATTGGAAAACCAGCTCGGGGTTGAGAAGAAGCAGATTGCTAACCGCCGCGATGCTGATATCGATGCTCGCGCCAAGAAGCTTGAATCTGACTTGGCTGAGCTTGAAGCAGAAGGTGCAAAGGCAGATGTACGCCGCAAGGTTCGCGAATCAGGCGAGCGCGAGATGGCTGCAGTACGTCGTCGTGCAGACAACGAAATTGAACGCCTTGATCGCATTTTCGATCGCTTCCGCACACTCAAGGTTCAAGACCTTGAAGGTGACGAAATGTTGTTCCGCGAAATGCGTGACCGTTACGGCCGCTGGTTCGACGGCAGCATGGGTGCTCAGGCAATCCAGAAGCGTCTTGAAAGCTTCGATCTTGAAGCAGAAAACGTTTTGCTTCGCGACATTGTTGTGAATGGCAAGGGCCAGAAGAAGACCCGTGCACTCAAGCGCCTCAAGGTGGTTAACGCATTCCTCACCACCACCAACTCACCAACCGGCATGGTGCTTGACGCAGTTCCTGTCATTCCACCAGATCTTCGCCCAATGGTTCAGCTTGATGGCGGTCGCTTTGCGACTTCCGACCTCAACGATCTTTACCGTCGCGTGATCAACCGCAATAACCGTTTGAAGCGTCTGCTTGATCTTGGTGCACCTGAGATCATCGTGAACAACGAAAAGCGCATGCTCCAAGAAGCTGTTGATGCGTTGTTCGACAACGGTCGTCGTGGCCGTCCAGTTACCGGTCCTGGTAACCGTGCGCTCAAGTCACTTTCTGACATGCTCAAGGGCAAGCAGGGTCGTTTCCGTCAGAACCTGCTCGGTAAGCGCGTTGACTACTCAGGCCGTTCGGTCATCGTGGTTGGCCCTCAGCTGAAGCTTCATCAGTGTGGTCTGCCTAAGCAGATGGCACTTGAGCTCTTCAAGCCTTTCGTGATGAAGCGCTTGGTTGATCTCAACCATGCCCAGAACATTAAGAGCGCAAAGCGCATGGTTGAACGCTCACGTTCAGTTGTGTGGGACGTGCTTGAAGAAGTCATCACCGAACATCCAGTGTTGCTGAACCGTGCACCAACCCTGCACCGTCTTGGCATCCAGGCCTTCGAACCACAACTCATTGAAGGTAAGGCCATCCAGATTCACCCACTCGTGTGTACTGCATTCAACGCAGACTTCGACGGTGACCAGATGGCAGTCCACCTTCCATTGAGCGCTGAAGCACAGGCTGAAGCACGCATCCTCATGCTGTCGAGCAACAACATTTTGTCGCCAGCAAACGGTCGCGCTATCACCACGCCAACGCAGGACATGGTTCTTGGTATCTACTCATTGACCATGAATGAGCCAGGTGCTCCAGGTGAAGGCCGCGCCTTCTCCTCGATCGCTGAGGCGTACATGGCCTTTGACGCGAAGTCACTTTCACGTCAGTCAGACATCACCATTCGTTTGACTGATGGACTTCCGCCTGAAGATTTCCAGGCTCCAGAAGGTTGGACCCCAGGAGATCCATTCATCATTAACACCACCCTTGGTCGCGCGATCTTCAACGAAGCATTGCCAGCGGATTACCCATTCGTGAATGCTCAAATTGACAAGCGCATGCTTGGCCTCGTCGTCAACAGCCTTGCTGAGCGTTACGCAAAGGTTGATGTTGCTGAAACTCTCGACAAGTTGAAGGCACTTGGCTTCTACTGGGCAACCCGCTCGGGTGTAACGATCTCGATTTCAGATGTTGTGACCCCTCCGGGTAAGGCTGCACTCCTCGCAGTTGCTGAAGGCTTCGCCGACAAGGTGCAGCAGCAGTACGAGCGTGGTTTGATCACTGACTCAGAGCGTCGTCAAGAACTCATTGAGATCTGGACTCGCGCAACAGACGAAGTTGCTCAGGCAATGCAGGCCAACTTCCCTCGCAACAACCCAGTTCACATGATGGTTGATTCGGGTGCTCGCGGTAACTTCATGCAGGTTCGTCAGATCGCAGGTATGCGTGGTCTGGTAGCTAACCCAAAGGGTGAAATTATCCCTCGCCCAATCAAGTCCAACTTCCGTGAAGGTTTGTCGGTTCTCGAGTACTTCATCTCTACCCACGGTGCTCGTAAGGGTCTTGCAGATACCGCACTTCGTACCGCTGACTCCGGTTACTTGACCCGTCGCCTCGTCGACGTGTCACAGGACGTCATCGTTCGCGAAGTTGATTGCTTCACCGATCGCAGCACAGCGATTCAGGTTGGCGAACTTCGCGACGGCAAGATGATTGCTTTGCCAAACATCGAAACAGCTGTCACTACCCGAACCTTGGGTCGCGCAGTTGAAGTTGACGGCAAGGTCATCGCTGAAGCCGGTGACATCATCACCATTGCAAGCCTGAACGATCTCATCGAACAAGGTGCTACAGAAGTACGTGTGCGTTCAGTTCTCACCTGTGAGAGCAAGGTCGGCACCTGTGCAATGTGCTACGGCACGTCAATGGCAACCGGCAAACTGGTTGACGTCGGCGAAGCAATCGGCATCGTTGCGGCACAGTCGATTGGTGAACCAGGTACTCAGCTCACTATGCGTACCTTCCACACCGGTGGTGTGGCAGGCGAGGACATCACGCACGGTCTTCCACGTATTGTTGAACTCTTCGAAGCACGCACCCCTAAGGGTGTAGCGCCAATCAGTGAAGTCACTGGTCGCGTACGCATCGATGACACCGACAAGACTCGCAAGCTCGTCGTGGTTCCTGACGATGGCAGTGAAGAAATTGCGCAGCCAGTGTCAAAGCGCACGCGTTTGCTCGTTGAAGACGGACAGCATGTACAGGTTGGTCATCAGCTCACCGTTGGTGCAGTTGATCCAAAGCAGGTGCTGCGTATTCTCGGTCAGCGTTCAGTGCAGTCGTACCTCGTTGATCAGGTGCAAGAGGTATACCGCTCGCAGGGTGTATCGATTCACGATAAGCACATCGAAGTCATCGTTCGTCAGATGCTCAAGCGCATCACGATCATCGATGATGGCGATTCAGGCTTCTTGACTGGCGATGTCATCGAGCGCGGAAACTTCGAGACGGTCAACCGTCGCGTGGTTTCTGAAGGTGGTACTCCAGCAGCTGGTCGCCCAGAACTCATGGGTATCACTAAGGCGTCGCTTGCAACCGAGAGCTGGTTGTCAGCAGCTTCCTTCCAGGAAACCACTCGCGTCCTTACCGACGCAGCGATCCATGGCAAGAGCGATCCGTTGCTCGGCCTGAAGGAAAACGTCATCCTTGGCAAGCTCATCCCAGCAGGTACCGGCATGCCGCAGTACCGCAATATTCGGGTTGAGCCAACAGAAGAAGCGAAGAATGCGATGTACGCAACGTTCGCGAACTACGACGAACTTGATTACAGCGGCTTTGCCACCAACTCAGGTGCAGCAGTGCCACTGGAAGAGTTCGACTTCCGCGGATACAACGCATAAAGCAAAGAGTCACGTAGTCAAGAAGGGGAAGGGCTTTAGCCCTTCCCCTTCTTGCACGTAAGGACAAGGATGAGTAAGTGCCGATTGAACATGTAACAGCGTCGGGTGATGCGCGGTTGCGTGATTACATCGATCTTACGGATGTTGCCTTGCGCACCAGCTTTGAAGCAGAGCATGGTTTGTACATCGCTGAAAGCGAGAAAGTCATTCTTCGGGCGTTGCGGGCAGGGTACGAACCCAGATCAATACTAATGTCTGATCGCTGGCTTGAACGAATGACCGGCCTCATTGAAGAAGTCGCGCAGCGCTTTCCGAGCACGCCAGTGTTTATCGCTGAAGAATCTGAACTTGAAAAAATCGCTGGCTTCCATGTTCATCGAGGTGCTCTTGCATCGATGAAGCGGCGAGAGCTTCCCAACGTTAAATCGCTTATTTCCAATGGTGCACGAAGAATCGTGATTCTCGATGGTGTGGTTGACCACACGAATGTGGGAGCGATCTTTCGTTCAGTTGCAGGTATGGGTGCTGACGCCGTGCTGATCACAGACCAATGCGCTGATCCGTTTTATCGTCGATCAATTCGCGTCAGCATGGGCACGGTATTCCAAGTGCCATGGACGCGTATTGATTGGGAACGGGATCTACCAAGCCTCAAGGATTCGGGATTCACGATCGCAGCTCTAGCTCTCACTGCTGAGTCAATTTCGCTGGAAGAACTCGTGAACCGTTCACTAGAGCGATTGGCATGGGTGCTCGGCTCTGAAGGCGGTGGGCTAAGCAAAGACACGATGGCACAGTGCGATCTTGTGGTGAACATACCTATGGCCGGGGGAGTGGACTCGCTGAACGTTGCGGCAGCTTCGGCGGTTGCTCTCTGGGCTACCCGGGGATAGCACCAACGTGGAACCCACCGTTAATGAAGGGGGTCCCGCAATGACTGGGCAGTGGCTAGGATGAGGAGTTCGTTATCAATAAGGGGTTTTTCGTTATGACAACCGTGATTTCAATCCACTCATTTCGTGGGGGCACTGGCAAGAGCAACACGACCTCGAACCTTGCTGGACAGTTGGCATCCATGGGTTACCGCGTAGGCGTGGTCGATACGGATATTCAAAGCCCTGGCATTCACGTGCTCTTCGGATTCTCTGACGATCTTGAGAACACCCTGAACGATTACTTGTGGGGCAAGATGCCGATTAAGGATGCCGCGCA
>WLOE01000108.1 GCA_009699465.1 Actinomycetota bacterium
ACCCATATCACGTTCGCCGGAGATAACGTCACGCTGATCTGCCATGGTTGCGACAACTGGGTACTGCGTTGATTCGTCAAATTCGAGAGAGTTTGCATCGGCAAGACCCGCAACATTTCGCGCGTATTCAATAACCATGCATTGCAAACCAAGACACAATCCCAAGGTTGGAATTCTGTGGGTTCGTGCATATGTCAATGCACCGAGCTTGCCTTCAAGGCCACGCACGCCAAAACCGCCTGGAACGCAAATGGCATCGAGATGACCGATAGCTTCGTGAGCTCCTACATCAGTAGCGCAATCATCACTTGCAACCCAATGGATATTGACTTTGGTGCTGTGATGGAAGCCGCCGGCACGAAGCGCTTCGGTTACCGAGAGGTACGCGTCTGGAAGGTCGATGTACTTACCAACCAAACCAATGTTGACTTCATGCGCTGGGCTATGAACGTTTTGAAGAAGTGCATCCCAGCTGGTCCAGTCAACATCACGGAAAGGTAGATCAAGACGGCGGACAACATACGCATCGAGTCCCTCAGCATGCAGCACCTTGGGAATATCGTAAATGCTTGGCGCATCTGTTGCTGCTACTACTGCTTCGAGGTCAACGTCGCACATCAAAGAAATCTTGCGCTTAATCGCCGAGGGAACCGGCCGATCCGCACGAAGCACAATTGCATCTGGCTGAATACCGATGTTTCGCAATGCCGCAACTGAGTGCTGCGTTGGCTTGGTCTTGAGTTCACCTGATGGACCGATGAAAGGTAAGAGCGATACATGCAAGAAGAACGTATTGTCACGGCCAACCTCATGGCGCACCTGACGAATGGCTTCCAGGAACGGTAGAGACTCAATATCGCCAACGGTGCCGCCAACTTCAGTAATCACAACATCAACTTCAGGACCAGCCATGCGGCGAATTCGTGACTTAATTTCGTTCGTGATGTGCGGAATGACTTGAACGGTGTCACCAAGGTATTCGCCACGGCGTTCCTTGGCGATCACATTTGAATACACCTGACCAGTGGTGACGTTTGCTGACCCATGAAGATCGGTATCAAGGAAGCGTTCGTAGTGGCCAACATCCAAGTCAGTCTCAGCACCGTCGTCAGTGACAAAAACTTCGCCGTGCTGGAAGGGATTCATGGTGCCTGGATCAACGTTGAGATACGGGTCCAGTTTTTGCATCGTGACGCGTAAACCACGCGACTTCAGAAGATTGCCCAGACTCGAGGCCGTCAGCCCCTTGCCAAGTGAAGAGGCGACGCCTCCAGTAACGAACAGATGCTTGGTTTGGCGCTGGGCACTCATGGAAGACCAGACTATCAGCGAGCGCGGTCTGCAGCTGCCATGGCAAGGAGTTCCTCGGCGTGTGCGAGTCCAGAATCGGATTCGTCTAGACCAGAAAGCATGCGAGCTAGCTCTGCGGCACGATCTGGTCCAGTCACAAATTTCACACTGGATTCAGTGACCACTCCATCACTTGATTTCTCCACCACCAGATGCCTATCGGCAAAAGCTGCCACCTGAGGCAAGTGGGTAACGACAATGACCTGGGCCTGAGCCGCCAATTTCGCCAGTCTGCGCCCGACTTCCACAGCGGTGCGCCCACCGATTCCTGCATCTACTTCGTCAAACACGAAGGTGGGAACTGAATGCCGCCCAGCCATCGTTACCTCGATGGCGAGCATGACTCGGGAAAGTTCGCCTCCCGAGGCGGCCTTCGTCACGGGAGCGGGGTCGACCCCGGGATGTGGGCGCAGCAAAAAGATCATGGTGTCGGCACCGTTTGATGTGAATTCTGCAACCTCCTGGGTTGATTTCACATCAATAATCAACTGAGCATCGGGCATCGCTAGCGATTTCAATTCGTGGCTTACCGCGTCTGCCAGTTCCAAGGCAGCGTTCACCCGAATCGTTGAGAGTCGATTGGCTGCCTCAATGGCACTGATGCGGGTTGAATCAACTAATACTCGTAATTGCTCAACTCGTTCATCGCCACCATCGAGTCCAGCCAAAGTCTGTTCAGCAAAGGCCCGCCACTTCAATGCATCCTCAACTGTCGGACCGTATAACTTGAGAAGTTTTCGAAAAGCAGCGCGCCGATCCTCCACCCAAGCCTGTCGGGCTGGATCTGCTTCAAGATCGCTGAGATATCCAGCCATATGCGCACCTGCATCGCCAAGCAACACATTGACTTGTAGAAGCTGCGACCGCATCTCACCCAACGATGCGTCGATTGTTGCTAGTCGATCGATCGCTTTCAAAGCTTTCGACACTTCACCTACAACACCATCACTGTTTTCGTTACCGACCAAAGTGTCATGCGCAAACGTGAGATCTTCAAGAAGCGCCCCCGCATTCGATAATCTCGCGGCTTGCAGATCCAGAGCCTCTTCTTCGCCCAACTCTGGGTTCACTGCGGTGATTTGTTCCAGACCCTCACGCAATTGCGCAGCTTCTCGCTCCCGCTCAGCCCGATGAGTAGTCAGATCTTCGAGTTCGGCAACAGTTGCCCGCCACTCTTGAAATGCAGCCCTGAAGTCCTGCGCTGCGCTTTGGCACGGTGCACCGGCGAAGCGATCCAACATCTCCCGTTGGCGATCATTTGACCGTAGTTGCCACTGATCAGCCTGCCCGTGGATTGCTATCAAATCACCTGACACTTCTTCAAGAAGGGAGCGCGGAACCGTGCGACCACAGGCAACGGCGCGGCCACGCCCTTCAATCGGCACAGTGCGTGCCAACACAATTTCAGCGGCTCCGGAATCAATGTCTGGTGGTGCCCCGGCTTCTTCCAGACGATGAATCACTCGCTCATTGTTGGCAGCGACAATCCAATTACCTTCTACCGAGGCCTCAGTCGCTCCACGACGAACTACTGAACTTTCTGCTTTACCGCCAGCTAACAAACTCAAACCGGTGAGCACCATGGTTTTACCGGCACCCGTTTCGCCCGTGATGACAGTCAACCCTGGAGAAAACTCCATATGAGCATCATCGATGACACCCATGCCATGAATACTCAAACCTGTAATCATTTACACCCGCCAACCGTCCACGGGTAACGCGAATTTGGCAACAAGTCGATCAGTAAAAGGGGCATTTACTAACCGAGCAAGCTTCACCGATGCACTATTGCGTCGAATCTCAACACGAGAGCCACCAGGAATTTCGCACGTTCGGCGACTGTCAGCCGAGAGTAGACAAGAGGATCCATGAGCGGTCGCAAAAACAATTTCACTAGAAGGACCGACTACAAGTGGACGAGCGAACAGTGCATGTGCACTCAAAGGCACGATGAGCATCGCTTCAACCTCTGGCCACATCACCGGACCACCAGCAGAAAATGCGTACGCCGTGGAGCCTGTTGGAGTCGATGCAACTACGCCATCGCATCCCCAACGAGACAACGGTCGTCCGTCGACTGAGACCAATACGTCAATCATGTGTGCGCCTGCTGCTTTTTCAAGACTCATTTCATTAAGAGCCCAGGTATGAAGAAGTTCTCGATCGCCATCAATGGCACGGATATCAAGTGCCATTCGTTCTTCAACATGCCAACGACGATTTACTATCGCATGAGTCACTGCGTGTACATCTTCAGATTCGGCCTCGGCTAAGAATCCGACATGCCCCAGATTGACTGACAGGATTGGAACGCGAGAAGCGCGAGCGCGCTCTGCTGCACGCAGGATCGTGCCATCCCCACCAAGCACCACAACAACTTCGCAGTTGTTGGCCGCTAATTCATTCGCGGGCACTATTTCAATTCCGTCTGGAGTGTGTGTGCCCCACTCTTGAGCATCGTCGGATGCAATCCGAACGAGAAAACCTGCGGCTTGGAGATCCGCGACAACCCCTGAGGCGGCGTCTCGAGCTTGATCTGCGCGAGTATTCAGCACCAGCAGCGCGCATCGAGATTGACTCATTGTGGACCCTCCTCTACCGCTTGCTGTATGGCCTGCCGGAGCTCATCATCTCGCAGATGGTCAGGCCTGGGGGCTTCATCCACAGCCTTTCCTCCTTGACCGCGCTGCAGCCAGAGGAAATATTCAACATTTCCACTGGGCCCAGGAAGCGGGCTCGCGACAACCCCTGCGATTCCAAGCCCAAGAGCCAGTGCGCGGTCGGCAACAGAATGCACGGCTGCCGTTCGGATTAATGGATCACGAATGACCCCATCACCAACCGCCTCGCGTCCAACTTCAAACTGTGGTTTCACCATGATGACAAAATCAGCATGTTCAGCCGAGCAAGCGACAATCGCTGGAAGCACCAACGCTAGCGAGATGAACGACAAATCCGCGACAAGTAGATCAGCAAGGAACTCAACATCATTCGCGGTCAAGGTTCGAATATTGGTCCGCTCCATCACGACAACTCGTTCGTCAGTTCTGATCGGCCAAGCCAATTGTCCGTAGCCGACATCAACGGCAAGCACTCGAGCTGCACCTCGCTCAAGGAGAACCTGAGTAAATCCCCCAGTAGACGCTCCAGCATCTAGACATGAGCGGCCATCAACACGTATCGATGGGAAGGCATCTAGGGCGCCGTTAAGTTTTACCGCACCACGCGACACATACCCATGACCATCAGCCAGGACGACTTCAACAGGATCCGAGGTGTCCACTTGCGTGGCTGGCTTATTCGCCACATTGCCCTTGACCGTTACCGATCCTGCTGCAATGAATTCTTGGGCCTGCTCCCTCGACCGAGCTAAACCACGACGTACAAGTTCAGCGTCAAGACGCCTTCGCGCCATGATGACTAGGCGCTGAGGTCAGAAAGGCGCTGATGCAAGCGACCATGAACGGAAGTAAATACAGCGGGGTGATCATGAATATCTAGATCATCAAGGGTCGCAAGTTCTTCTAAG
>WLOE01000109.1 GCA_009699465.1 Actinomycetota bacterium
GAGCAGCTCATCGGTGAGGCGCAGGGTTTCTGCATCAGCAAGCAAGAACGGGTAGAGGCCAACAGTGAGTTCCTGAGCAATCTCATGGGTGCGATCGCGCCACATCCGCGGAATTTCAGCAAAGTACTGATCGCGGAAGTTCACGAGCAGTTCTCGTTGCTCGGGTTGCACAAAGCCAGCCAAAGTTGCACCGATCAGTGCATTTGGAAGATCGGTGCGCTCAAACAGATCGTTCCAAGCAATCTGCTTAGCGCCAATCTCTGGACGCGCAGCAAGTGCGTGAGCTGCGTGACGTCGGCCAGTTGCGGTGTCGTCATTCTTGAGTTCGGTTTCTACGGCGGTATCACCAAGTTTGCCGGTGGTGACAAGGCGATCCAGCATGAACCAACGAAGGTCCGTGTCAACAGCCAGACCTGGCCACACAATTGTTCCATCAAGTAGCCCTGCAACGACTGCTAAATCAGTATCCGATCGTGCTGCGCCGATGAACGAGCGAGTAAAGGCAAGTTGATGGTCGCTACCAGCAGTTGCTGTTTGTGCCTGCTCTCGCATTGCTGCTGCAAGTCGATCGTTGTAATCATTGCGATGTGCATCGCTTGCGTACTGATCAATTGCACTCTTGAGCTGGCGCAGCACGCCTTGCACAACACCGATGTCAGATTCCGTTGCAGTGCCACTGAGAACAAGTGCGAGGTAGTCACCTGTTGAGACCTCTGCGTCCCGCGTCATGTCCCATGCGGCTCCCCAGATCACGGCGCGAGCAAGTGAGTCATCCATGTCGCCGAGGTGCGCAACAGCGGTAGCCCATGATCGATCGTCGAGGCGAATCTTTGCGAAGGTGAGATCACCATCGTTGAGGAGCAGTAGATCCGGCTGCTTCACGCCAACGAGCGCATCTATTGCAGTGGTTGCGCCTGAAATATCTACTTCTAGGCGGTCGCGAAGTACAAGGCGGCCAGCGTTCAGGTCATACAGTCCTATGCCCAAACGGTGTGAACGCAACGTTGGTGTGATGCCGACCGGTGAACTCGGTGGCTCCTGCTCAATGACCACGCTGGTGAAGTTCCCTGCCGCATCAAGGCTGACCAATGGACGCAGCAGGTTGACGCCACTTGTGCGTAGCCATTCATCTGTCCACGATGAAAGATCCCGCCCTGATGTGGCTTCAAGTTCAACAAGCAAATCAGGCAGCTGCGTGTTCTTCCATGCATGTTTCACGAAGTACTGCTGCAAGCCGGCCAAGAATTCAGCTTCGCCCACCCATGCGACTAACTGACGCAACGCAGATGCGCCCTTTGCATAGGTAATGCCGTCGAAGTTCACGCGCACCGAATCAAGGTCAACCATGTCGGCTGCAATTGGGTGAGTTGAAGGCAACTGATCTTGCCGGTAGGCCCAAGCTTTACGTTGATTCGCAAAGGTGGTCCACGCATCGTTGTAGCGAGTTGCGTGCACGTTCGCGTAATGGGCGGCCCACTCGGCGAACGATTCATTGAGCCAGAGGTCATCCCACCAGGTCATCGTGACCAAGTCGCCAAACCACATGTGCGCCATCTCGTGCAGGATCGTGTTAGCGCGTTGCTCATAGGCGGCATCAGTTACGCGTGAGCGGAAGATGAGATCTTCAAGGAATGTCACACAGCCGGCATTTTCCATCGCACCTGCATTGAATTCAGGAACAAAGAGTTGGTCGTATTTACCAAAGGGGTAGCCAACCTTGAACTGGTCTTCAAAGAATGCGAAGCCTTGTTTGGTGATGAGCAAGATGTCATCTGAATCCAAATACTGTGCAAGTGATTGGCGGCAGTACACACCAAGTGGGTAGGTGCCATATGCACCTTCGTATACATCGTCAACCTTGAAATACGGTCCAGCAACAAGTGCCGTGATGTAGGTCGACATACGTGGAGCTGCTTCGAATTCCCAGCGCGCAACACCCTCACGTACTTGCGTTGGTTCTGGACTGGTGCTGTTGGAAACAACCTGCCAATGTGATGGAGCGGTAACGCGAAGTTCAAAGGTGGCCTTGAGGTCCGGTTGCTCAAAGCAGGCATACATTCGGCGAGCGTCAGCGGACTCAAACTGCGTATAGAGGTAGGTCTCGTTATCTACGGGATCGACAAAACGATGCAGGCCTTCACCGGTATTCATGTAGTCGCCCACGGCAGTAATGACAACGGTGTTTTTGGCTTGCAGATTTTCCAGATAAATACGGGCACCGTCGACAACGGCCGCTACGTCGAGTGCAACACCGTTGAGTTCGACTGCCTCCACATCAGCAATGTGATCCAGCCAAGTCGACGCACCAGGGGTGCGGCAATCAAAGATTGCCGTTGTAATCGTCTGGAAGGTTGGTCCGCTACCGGTCAGGTCCAGATCGACGATATAAGCCTGCGAGTCAATCAACTTCGCGCGATCGGCTGCTTCTGCTCTGGTGAGGTTCTCGTTGTTCGCCATATGCGGATCCTGCCACCTATGGATGTCGACTCGGTTACGGTGTCTGCTGTGACTACACCTGTTGATTTTTGGATGGACCCACTGAGCCCTTGGGCTTGGGTCAGTGCCCGCTGGCTTGAAGAAGTCCAGACCATGCGTGACATCAAGGTCAGCTGGCATTCGATGTGCCTGGACATCTTGCATGAGAACGATGAAGTGCCGTTGTCGCAGGAGTTCCAGGCCTGGATGAAGGGCACCTGGTTGCCTGCCCGAGCCGTGGAAGCTGCTCGTGCGGCTCAAGGTGACGAGGTCGCCCGTGAGCTGATGTTTGCCATAGGCCGAATGAGTCATGTGGATCGCAACCGCGATTTACCCGCTGTCATCGCGGCAGCTGTCGCCGAGTGCGGCTTGTCGGAGAGCGTTGTCGTTGCATCGACGAGCACTGAATTCGATGCCGCCGTGAGAGCAAGCCATGACGCTGGAATGGCACTTGGTGGCAAGGATGTTGGTACCCCAATACTGGCAATCCCTGGTCCTGATGGTGCTCAGATAGGACTGTTCGGCCCAGTAGTCAGTAAGACACCACGTGGTGAAGCAGCCGGGCGACTTTGGGATGGCATGGTGTTGCTTGCTCAGACTCCTGGTTTCTATGAACTCAAGAAAGAACGAATCGCGAAGGTGTGGTGCGACTGATGAAGGCGACGTTCTGGTTTGACCCAATGTGCCCATGGGCTTGGATCACTTCTCGTTGGGTTTTGGAAGTTGAAAAGGTTCGTGATGTGCAGGTGAACTGGCAGATCATGTCACTTGGCGTACTCAACGAAGGGAATGAAGTTTCAGCTGAATTTGCGGAACTCATTAAGCGCACCTGGCGCCCAGTGCGGGTTCTCCATGCCGCGGCGAAGCAACATGGTGAGCAAGTGGTCTTGCCGTTGTACACGGCTATGGGAAATCGACTCCACCTGGAAAAACAAAAAGATGTTGACATTGTGATCGCAGCAGCACTGGCCGAAGTCGGTCTGGAAGCTGACCTGGCAGCCGCTGCTGACAGCACAGAATTCGATGATCTTGTTCGCGCAAGTCATGCAAACGCAGTTGCGATATCAGGCAAAGGCGTCGGCACACCTGTAATCGCTATTGATGATCTTGACGGCAATGCGGTCGGCTTCTTTGGTCCGATCATGACGCCTATTCCTCGTGGTGAAGCTGCCGGAAAGATGTGGGACGGCTTCGTGCTCGTTGCTCAGGTTCCCGGTGTTGTGGAAATTAAGCGCACGCGACTTGCTGGACCAAAGGTCGACTAACGCGCACTATGCCCAAATAGTTGGGACGTTGCCTCGTGTTGGCCAACGATGAGCTACTCCATTTGAAATACGCAAGGCCCCGGCGAGGGCTGCAATTGCATCAAGGGCATCATCAACGGGAACGTCTTTTGGGCATTGCTTCATCAAGAGGGCGCATGAAGTACCAAGGGTGGTGAGCCAAGGGTCCAGGGCGCGCATGCGGGCACCAGCACCTGTAGCTGTTTTCTTAGATGGCAGTACCGCGCCGTCAAGGGCGGCGAACACTAATTCAGGGAAGACTTCGTACAGGCGCGAATCTGGAAGTAATGCATTGACCGCCAATACGCGCTCGGCAAGAGCCATTGCTTGGCGCGACACACCTTTGCCAGTGAGTTCGACGCTCAAGGCTTGAACTTCATCATTGGGTGTCGCAAAACCAAGTTCAAGGACTGCCTTGGGCGGTGTCATAAACACACGTGAACCGGCTTTGCCCATTGCAGTTTTGGCTTCAAGGTCGCAGGTGCGCCAACCTTTTTTCACCAGGTGAATCGGAATATCAATTCCGATGACATCCAAATCCTTGAGTTCGGACTCAAGATCATGAATCCCGCATGTTCGCCACACAATGTGACGATCTCGAAGAATGGCAATGACCCAGCCTTTGGCATAGCCATCGATACCTGCCAGGGATTGGGTCATGTACAGATCATTGCAGTGAAGTAATGCCGTTAGTGGCACTACTCAACACGTTGGAGTTCTTCAGGGTGTTCATGTCCAACGAGTGGTGAGAGTTTCACTTCCTTGAGGAACAGAGACAAAACAAAAGCGGCGACCATAAATGGGAAAGCCACGATAAAGATGTGACTGAGTGCCCCTGCATATGCGACGAGCACTATGTCATGGAGCTTTGCAGGAAGTGATGCAATTGTTGACACGGCGTTGGTCATTGCTGACACGTCGATGCTTGACCCACCTGGGATCGCGGTTTCAATGTTTTTAGTGAGTTGAGATGTCATTACTGCACCCAAGATTGCCGTTCCCAAGGTGCCGCCGATTGAACGGAAGAAGGTGCTGCCGCTGATTGCAGTTCCAACTTCGCGCACATGCACCGAGTTTTGAACTGCAAGCATCAGAACTTGCATCGTTGAGCCC
>WLOE01000011.1 GCA_009699465.1 Actinomycetota bacterium
CGATATTGGTGCCTGGCTTAATTGAGTAGAACGGAATGCGCTTATGCCATTCGCGTAGAACCGTACGAAGTTCCATTCGAGCAAGGTGGGAACCTAAGCAGCGGTGGTTACCGCCACCGAATGAAAGATGCGCTTTGTCGCCTCGAGTGAGGTCAACGGTGAGCGTTTCTGGGTATTCCTCATTCACGTTTCCTGAAGAAAGCGCAGCGATGACGTTCGTACCTGCAGCGATAGGACACCCTGAAAGTTCGGTATCAACCTTGGCAATTCGAGACAAGGTTTGCACTGGGGTTTCCCACCGCAACAGCTCTTCAATGACGTTGTCGATCTGATCTGGATCGTCATGAATAAGTTGCTGACCTTCAGGATGAGTGGCCAAGTAGTTGAAGATGGCCTGCAGTGAAATTGTCACCGTGTCCAGACCTGCTGCTAGGAGCAAGAAAAGAATACGAAGAATTTCACTGTCGGTCAGATTGCGCCCATCTTCAACTGTTACGGACATGAAGTATGAAATGAGATCGTCAGTTGGAGCAGTCCGACGCTTTTCCATCTCCGCGGCGAAGCGTCCATAAATTTCCATTGCAGTCTGGGCCTGAAGCGCCATGCCTGCTTCAACACTACCCGCAACAATGTCAGGGCGAATCATGATGTCTTTCCAGCGCACCATGTCTTCCAATTCTGCGCCTGGTAGCCCAAGAAGCTCGAGGAACATCAGGCACGGAAGTGGCACTGCAATTGCAGCACTGAAGTCAACTTCACCATTTGCGACGAATGCATCAATCATTTCATTGACAGCATCGGCGACCTTCGGTTGCAACGCGGCCATCTTCTTTGGTGAGAACAGTGGATCAAGTACCCGGCGGTACATTGAATGCAACGGTGGATCAACACCAAGAGGAATCACAGGCTCTTCACTGCCCATGAGTGGCATTACGCTGGAGAAAACATCTGTGTTGCGGAGCACTTCTTCGATATCAGCACGGCTCAGTACTGCAGCCGTAATGGTGCCACCTGAGTCAGTGGCAGCAGACTGATGAGTCTCAAAATCAACTGGACATTTCGCTCGTAAGCGTTCATAAAATCCGCGCGGATCATTTGAGCGCTCATACGTCCACGCTTTAATTTGCGCTTCTTGTTCTGGCGATAACGCAGCGGCTGCGCCACCTTGTCCGTAATCTGCCATCAGTTTCTCCTACTCGGTTACTTGATTCGTTGGTGAATTGCGCACTAAATCTGTGTCTACTCCCACTGGGCCATACGCTTTAGCGCCCATCGGAGTGCCAACCGGTTCATCGCGCCCGGAAAGAACGTCAACAAAAAATCGCGCGTTGTCTTCCAGGAATTGCACTTGGTGCTCGGGAAGTTCAGCTTCATAAAAAATCGCATCGCTGGGGCAAACTGGCTCGCAGGCTCCACAGTCAATGCACTCCTCGGGGTTGATATACATCGACCGGACACCTTCGTAGATGCAATCAACCGGGCATTCTTTTACACACGTTTTATCAAGGACATCAATACAGCTGCCCGTGATGACGTACGTCATGGAAGCCCTCCCGAATCAGGATTACTACTGAATTATGGAACGATAACCATGAATTTTCGCATTGAGTGCCGTAATTCGAAAAATAGTAAAATATTTTCTGCACTGCGTGCCTCAATCTTTTCAAAAGACTCAAATCGGACAGCTGGCTTCTTCTGAGAATTATCTCAATTCCGTGGTTAACCTGTGATTTCAGCGTTAATGTTGTTCCAGCCTGGCCAACGGACAGCGCACAATGAGCACTCACGTACTCATGTGAAGATTCAAACTCAGGTGGGATTCATGAAGGTTGTCGTTGATATCGAAAAGTGCACCGGCCATGCCCGCTGCAATGTTGCGGCCCCTGCGTTTTATGAACTCGATAGCGATGGTTACAACGTGATCCGAGAGCGCGACGTTACCTCTGGCGATGAATCAGCTGCGCGTGAAGGCGCACTTGCCTGCCCTGAGCGCGCAATCACCATCATCGAGTAAGGAAACCTAAAACCTTTTTCAATGATAATAAGGTGTGGAACCCACTGGGTCCCACACCTTTTAATTATGTCTTCCAGTGCTACTTGACATTCCACTTCAGCGGCAATGAATCAAGTGCCATCATTCCACCGGTGGATTCGGTTGCCACATAGTTCTCATCTACCCAGTACTCAGGAATCAGTCGGTGCCACTCTGAGTAACCCACTGAAAGTTCGTGGCGAGCAAGGTGCGAACCAAGGCAGCGGTGCGGGCCTGCACCAAAGGTGATGTGGGTATTCATGTCACGGTAGAAATCAACATTCAATGGATCCTCATGCTGATTTTCATCTCGACCCACACTTGGCAGACTCACGGTAATCACTTGACCGGCCTTGATCGGGCAACCACCAATTTCAGTGTCCTCGCTTGCTTCACGGGGAACATTCACAATTGGATAAGCGCGCAATAACTCTTCGGCAACCTTGTCCACAATTTCTGGGTGATCAACGAGTTCCTTGCGATCCTCCGGATTCGTGGCCAGATGTGCCATGCCATATGTAAGTTCTGCCGTAACCGTGTCAAGACCGGCCATGAACATCAATAAGTAGAACTGTAGAAGTTCTTGATCGGTCACTGGTCGATTATCAATTTGCCAATCAAGCGCATCGGTAACAATGCCCGCTGGGCGATCCGCTGCTGCCATGGCACGGCGCTCTGCGATGACCTGTGCAAAGTACTGAGTGACAGCACCCTGTGCAGCCATAGCCTTGTCTCGAGCAACCATTGGGTCTGGCTCGTCTGGATGCAAAATTGCGGTTTCCCATTCAAGGAGATCATCGAGTTGATCGACCGGAAGCCCCATCATTTCTAGGAACACTGCCGTGGGAAAACGAAGGGCGAAATCCTTGACATAGTCACACTCGCCACGAGGAGCGATCTCTTCAATCAGCATGCGCGCACGAGCCTGCACCCGATCGTGGAGCGCTTCGATCTTTCCTGGAGACCAGTACGGAGCCAGGAGTCGGCGCCAAGCGGTGTGCTCGGCGCCGTTCAACATTTGAGGGATGAAGGTGTACGGAACACGCTCGCCTGTTTCCATCGAATGCACGTTTTGTGGGAACAACTTTGGATTCTGGAGAACTTCCAATGCCATTTCATGTTGCGTGACCATGAAGAACTTCGTGTTCACATAAGGAATTTCGACGATGGGGCCCGCCGCGCGCATCACATCGAGCATCGCATGACCCGAAAGCGCAGGACGAGGTGCGCCCACCCACGTGATGTGCGCTATCGGGCAATGCTCACCTTGTTCGATGGTGATTGGTGCCGGCTCAACAACGTTTGTTTTCCCCACGACTTTTCCTCTCAGAATGAAAATCAGGGCGTACCCATCAACTGTGAAACTAACGCGGATGTCATGTTCCTGCAATGACTTTTAGAATTTCCCGGAAGAGCAAAAGCAGGACTCGCGACTTACCCGACCGAATGTGTCTCGAATACGCCCATTTGGGCTAAATAACCCCGATGCAGGCGGTCAATGCCCAGAAGCGATGAATGCGGGTTACTTGCGAAACATTCCCTCAATTAATGAACGCATTGCCGACACGGCGAGTTCTCGCGCTTGAATCGGGTCCTGTGCATTGGCTACGTACAGAGCGGCCTTGTCAACTGATGCGAGCAAGAGGTGCGCGAGCAACTCAACAGGTTGAGCTGGCAATGACTTCTCGGCTATCGCAGCTTCAAGCAACCGCTGAATGGCACCTAATCCGTAGCCCTCTTCAAGCTCTTGCCAGGTTTGCCATCCAAGTACTGCAGGTCCATCAACCAAGATAATGCGTTGAATTTCCGGCTTAGTCGATGAATCAATGAATCCGATCAGACCGCTCTCCAATCGCTGTTGTGCGTTGAAGTGAGGACTCGCCGAAGCCGAACTCGCACCCAACGCCTACTGGACGGCATGAAAGTAGGCGGCGCGCGGTCAGAATGTGAGATTCACGAGTGACTGTCGCATTCGCAGCCACCTGCACTGACCTGGTCACTTCGCTCGTCTCATTTTTTCCTTGACTGCTGGGCACACCAACAAGTGTGGTCCACATACAGCTGGTATGTTGAACATGGATTATGTATGTTTTGGTGCGCCCGCTCACGAAATGGAGCTCTCATGTCACAACCCGTCAATATCGTCCAAGAGTTTTGCGATCTCATGGTGAAGCGTGACCCGGAAGCGTTGCGTCCGTTTTTTGCTGATAACGCCATTTACCAAAACTGCGGAATGCCGGCCTCAATTGGGGTGGAAGCAATCCTTGCAAATTTGACAGGCCAATTCGGCATGTTTCCGGATTCTTATGAATACGTCATGAAGAACATTGCTGCAGATGGCAACACGGTCTTGACTGAGCGCCTCGACATGATTAGCACGCCAACTGGTGTTCAAGGCGTTCCTGTGATGGGAACCTTCGTATTGGAAGGCGGAAAAATTATCCGCTGGCATGACTACTGGGATGGTTCTCTCCCGGCGAAAATGATGAAGGGCGAAGACGTTACTTCGCTTGTTCCTCAATCGTATTAATCGTGAAGTAGTTCAACTGCCGCAAGGTATTGACCTGCATCACGTTCAAATCCCGGCCCATTGATCACTGACCAGCGAACAATGCAATCGCTATCGATTACATACGTGCCTCTGGTGGCAAAGCCTTTGTCTTCTAAGAACACGTCGTATTGAGTGGCTACGTGACCATGCGGCCAAAAATCACTGAGCAGCGGAATTGTGAGCGAGTCTTTTTCGGCGAAAACTTGAAGTGAATATGCACTGTCGCAGGAGATTGCAACAACCTGGGTGTTGTGATCAGCAAACTCTTGCTTCATTTCACTAAGTACCGCGAGCTCTGATCGGCATACGCCGGTGAAGGCAAATGGAAAGAAAACCAAAACAACTGGGCCTTTGGTGCATTGCTCACTCAATGTGAATTTGCTGCCATCATTGGCGGGCAAGGTGAAGTCAGGAGCGATTTGGCCTACACCCACACCCACGCTGTGAACAGGAACATGGTGAGCGGGACCTTCGCCCATGCTTGCGTTACCGCTTCGCGCGGGGGGCAACAAGGCGCGTACCTTGCCAGTTTGATCCCGCACTAATAGTGCTGGTTTGTTGTAAGCCAGCTGTTGGAGCTGAATCAGCGATGTCTTCAGGCTCGATATGACCATCGCGCCCAGGCTTAGGTGTCATCAACCAGACCACTCCGTGATCAGCAAGCGGATGAATGGCATCCATGAGTCCATCAACGAGATCGCCATCTTCATCGCGCCACCACATCAACACGACATCGACAACATCATCGAAGTCTTCGTCAACAATTTCTTCGCCAATGATGGCCTCGATACCTGCGCGCAGAGCTTCGTCGATGTCCTCGTCGTAGCCAATCTCCTGCACGGTCATACCCGCTTCAATTCCCAGACGAGCTGCACGCGTACGTGCCTCATCCCGATCCGCTGCGGCGGCCAACAGACTCTCCATTCGCTCTCATGACGGACTCGATGTCCGCTTCTTCAGCGCTAGTCCACCGGACCCAGGGCTGATTGGCAAGTGACAGCACCGTAGAGCACCACAAAAGTCACCCAACTTTGGTTGTCCCACCCCCGATACGCAAAGATGTGACCCGGTACACATACCGTCACTCGACACCCCGGCGATCCCGGACGTCGACCAAGCGAAGGGTCCAAACAATGACGCCCGCAAGTGACCGCGAAGCCTTGCTGGCTGGCGGCATGCCGACTCAATATGTCGATGCCGATCCAGACGAAACGAACGAGTGGATTGACTCGTTTGACGACATGGTGGCAAGTAGCGGAAATAACCGCGCTCGGTACATCATGTTGTCGCTCCTGCGTCGCGCAGCTGAACACAATGTTGGTGTTCCAAGCCTGCGAAGCACGGACTACATCAACACGATTGCTCCCGAGCGCGAACCTGAGTTCCCCGGTGATGAAGCTCTTGAACATCGCATTCGACAGATCATTCGCTGGAACGCAGCGATCATGGTGCATCGCGCCCAACGTCCCGGCATTGGCGTCGGTGGTCACATTTCTAGTTATGCGTCTAGTGCAACGTTGTATGAAGTGGGCTTCAACCATTTCTTCCGTGGTCAAGATCATGCCGGCGGCGGAGATCAAATTTTCTTCCAAGGGCACGCCTCCCCTGGAATTTATGCACGTGCTTTTCTGGAAGGGCGCCTGACCGAAACACAACTTGATGGCTTCCGTCAAGAAACTTCTGGTGTTGGCCTTCCTTCTTATCCTCACCCTCGGTTGCTGCCACATTTCTGGCAATTCCCGACCGTGTCTATGGGTATTGGACCTCTCAACGCGATTTACCAAGCCCGCTTTAACAAGTACTTAGGGCATCGCGGCATCAAAGACACCAGTGATCAAAAAGTGTGGGCTTTCTTGGGTGACGGTGAAATGGATGAGGTTGATGCCGTTGGCGCCTTGACCTTGGCTGCCCGCGAGGAACTCGACAACCTCGTGTTCGTGGTGAACTGCAACCTGCAGCGTCTAGATGGACCAGTGCGTGGCAATGGAAAGATCATTCAGGAACTTGAATCCCTGTTCCGCGGTGCCGGCTGGAATGTCATCAAGGTGGTTTGGGGTCGCAAGTGGGATGAACTCCTAAGCCAAGACAACGAGGGTGCCTTAGTCAACCTGATGAACAAGACTGTTGACGGAGACTTCCAAACTTTCAAGGCAGAAGACGGCGCCTTCGTACGCGAGCACTTCTTTGGACGCGATCCCCAAACAGCCAAACTTGTTGAAGACTGGTCAGACGACGACATTTGGAATTTGCGTCGAGGTGGTCACGACTACCGCAAAATGTATGCGGCTTATGACGCAGCAACCAAGGTTAAGGGTCAACCAACAGTGATCTTGGCAAAGACTGTTAAGGGATGGACCCTGGGTTCGCACTTCGAGGGTCGCAACTCAACGCACCAAATGAAGAAGCTCACGCTTGATGATTTGCTCGTCTTCCGCGATCGTCTGAATATTCCGATTCCTGACAGCGCAATGGATCCATATACACCTCCATATTTCCATCCAGGTGCTGACGATGAAGCAGTGAAATACATGCAGGCATCACGCAAGCTTCTTGGCGGCGGCGTTCCATCACGGCGCACTACTTCGCAAGCGCTTATTCTTCCTGAGAATAAAACTTACGAAGTTGCTCAGCGTGGTTCGGGTAATCAAGAAGTTGCAACCACCATGGCCTTCGTTCGCATGTTGAAAGACATCATGAAAGACCCAAATGTGGGTCATCGGATCGTCCCGATCATTCCTGACGAAGCACGAACCTTCGGCATGGATGCAATGTTCCCTACCGCGAAGATTTACTCGCCACACGGTCAGCAATACATGTCAGTCGACCGAGAACTTGTGCTGTCATACAAGGAATCATTAACCGGCCAAATCCTTCATGAAGGCATTAACGAAGCCGGTTCAACCGCATCATTCACCGCGGTAGGCACGTCATATGCCACCCACGGTCAACCGATGATTCCGATTTACATTTTCTACTCCATGTTTGGTTTCCAGCGAACCGGCGATGCGTTCTGGGCCGCAATGGATCAGATGGCACGTGGCTTTGTATTAGGAGCAACTGCTGGGCGAACAACGCTGAACGGCGAGGGCTTACAACATCAAGATGGTCATTCCCTATTGCTTGCGAGCACAAACCCAGGTGTTGTTGCCTATGACCCTGCATATTCATACGAAATGGCGCACATTTTTAAAGATGGTATGCGACGTATGTATGGCGATGACCCAGAAAACATTTACTACTACCTCACTGTGTACAACGAGCCGTATCAGCAACCGGCTGAGCCAGAGAACGTTGATGTCGACGGCATCCTTCGAGGCATGCACGTCGTCAGTGAATCCAATGGCGATGGGCCAAAGGTTCAACTTCTGGCGAGTGGTGTCTCCGTGCCATGGGCTTTGCGTGCCCAAACCATGCTGCGCGAAGACTGGGGAGTACATGCAGACGTGTGGTCGGTGACTTCTTGGAACGAACTTCGTCGCGACGGGCTAGAAGTTGATCGCTTCAACTTCTTAAATCCAGACGCTGAACAAAGGGTTGCGTACATCAATCAGCGTTTGGCTGGCCGTCAAGGCCCAGTGATCGCAGTGTCTGACTGGATGCGCGCGGTCCAAGATCAAGTCCGCGAATGGGTTGATCAGCCATTCGTGTCACTTGGTACCGACGGTGCAGGCATGTCAGATACCCGTGGCGCACTTCGACGCCACTTCTTAGTTGACGCTGAGTCGATCGTGGTTCAGTCATTGACCATGCTCAGCAAGCAAAACCAGATCGAACACGCAAAGATTGCTGAAGCGATCAAGCGCTACCAACTTCAGGACCCATCTGCAGCCTCTGCAGGCAATACGGAAGGTTCTGGCTGAAATGTCTAGCGATCCAAAGCGGTTTCTGCGCTACCTGGAGGAGGAGCGCAAAGCAGCAATGCTGTATCGCTCGTTAGCGATCACCATGACTGGCGATCGCCGCGAAGCATTACTGGAACTGGCCGACATTGAAGAGCGGCACGCACGTCATTGGATCGCCAAGCTCACTGAAGCAGGAATTGCCATTCCCACCCCTCCCTCTCAATTACATGAAGAAGATGCAGCACTCGTTCATCAAGCCATCACGATGAATGTCGATGACGTACTGGAGCATCTAGAAGCTGCTGAGAGCGCTACCAACTCCTTGTACGACAATGAGCCAGAAGCACCAGATGCCATGGTCGATGATGAAGCTTCACATGCTGAAGCATTTCGGCGCATGCGCGAAGACGACGGCAACGTACTTCCAATTCGTGGAGCAATGAAAGCGCCAGGTCCAGATCACATGGAGGCGTGGCACAGCACTGATAGCTCGGGTAAAGCCCGCGCAATTGTGTTTGGTGTGAGCGATGGCTTGGTTTCCAATACCGCGCTCGTGATGGGCTTTGCTGGCGCGAATCCGAATGGCAAAACAATTTTATTTGCTGGTCTTGCCGGACTTCTTGCTGGCGCTTTCTCGATGGCAGCAGGTGAATATGTCAGTGTTGCAAGTCAGCGAGATTTGTTCAATCGTGAAATTCAAAAAGAAGCAGAGGAACTCGCTACCAAACCTGAAGAAGAACAAAAAGAACTTGAACTTATCTACCGCGCTAAAGGTGTTCCACGTGACGTGGCAGCTGCAACCGCTGCGCACATCATGCAAGATCCGAAGAAAGCACTTGACACTCTTGCGCGCGAAGAACTCGGGCTTAACCCAGATGAGTTAGGCGCGCCATTAAAGGTCGCTTTATCAAGTTTCATCGCCTTTGCAATCGGTGCGTCCGTTGCGGTGCTGCCATATCTGTTCTTTAGCGGGTCATTCGCGCTGTACCTCACGATTGCCCTGTCAACCGTGGCGCTTCTCGTTGTTGGTGGAGTCGTTGGACGCATTTCTGGCCGAGGCATCACATTCTCAGCTCTTCGTCAGTTTGCTTGGGGCGCCGGTGCAGCAATGGTGACCTTTGCTGTGGGCACGATAATCGGCGTCAACGTCTAACCTCGTGAGCCAACAAACGCTACCGGCGAGCATCACCCAAGCAACCGGAGAACTCACTACCGCAGCTACCTTGCGGATGGAATCTGAATTCCCTTGGTATCGAGAACTTGGCGCACGAGAACGATCCTGGGTGGGCATGGTTGCTCAGGCCGGTATTACTGCTTTCGTTGAATGGTACGCGCACCCAGAACGTGTAGAAGAAATTACCGCGAGCGTGTTCTCAAGCGCACCTCGCGAACTTGCACGCGTAGTTTCACTCGAGCAAACTGTTGCGCTTATGCGCACGATCATCAACGTTGTTGAGGAAACCATCGAAGCTATCGATGACCAACAGATGCGCATTCCTCTACGCGAAGCAGTGCTGCGTTATTCGCGCGAGATCGCTTTTTCAGCAGCTGGTGTCTATGCGCGCGCAGCGGAAGCCCGCGGCGCATGGGATGCGCGCGTTGAAGCTCTCGTGGTGGACGCCTTTGTTCGAGGTGATCTTGACAGCACCGTGCTTGCGCGAGTCAATGCACTTGGTTGGTCTGCGCAGGGCAGCGTGATGCTGCTTGCCGGTGCTCCCCCTGTTGGTGAACCAGAACTTGCACTTGAGGTGTTGCGTCGAGCAGCTGCAAACCACGGTATTGACCTCATCACCGGCATCCATGGCAATGTGATGTTGGCAATCGTGGGTCGAGTGCAAGATCAAGCGCGCATTGCCCGTTTACTCGCTGTCCACTTTGGCCCTGGTCCTGTTATTGCTAGTGAGCCGCTGCGTAATCTTGATGAAGTTCCTGATGCTGCTCGCACCACCATGCGTGCCCTCACGGTCGCTTCATCCTGGCCAGCAGCACCACGCCCAGTGGTGACCACTGATCTACTTCCCGAACGTGCTCTGGCCGGTGATCTGGATGCGCAAGCCGAGCTCATCGAGAGTGTGTTTACCCCATTGGCAGCCGAACCCACCCTGCTAGAGACCGCATCTACCTTTCTCGAGATCAGTCCTACCCTTGAAGCAACAGCCCGCGCACTGTTCATCCACGCGAATACTGTTCGGTACCGCTTGCGCCAGATCACTGAACTCACTGGTTATTCCCCAACACAGCCGCGGGATGCCTTCGCATTGCGTTTAGGGCTCACTTACGGCCGAATTCAACAATCAAATAGTTGATTTCAGCAGGATTTAGTCAATTTCAAGCACTTTCACAGCGTTAAGTTGGCCTTTTATTGTAGGAATCCTCTAAATTTCTGAGTATGACATTGGCGGCAGCAACAGCGCGCTTTCCTCGCTTCATCCGCGAGGGTTAAGGGGTGCTCGCAATCGTTGCCCCCGGACAAGGCGCCCAAGTCCCAGGAATGCTCCACGCTTGGCTTGAATTACCTGGTGCCGCTGACCTCCTTGCAAGCCTGAGCACGGCAAGCGGCCTTGATTTAACTGCCCACGGCACTACATCTGATGCCGACACCATTCGCGACACCGCAGTAGCCCAACCACTCATTGTTGCTGCCGGATTACTGTCATGGAATGCGTTGAACTCCCCTGCTGCCGATGTCGTCGCAGGTCACTCCGTGGGTGAAATCACCGCTGCAGTGGTGGCTGGTGTACTCACACCTGCTGATGCAATGGGCTTTGTGCACCTTCGTGGCGCTGGCATGGCTCAGGCTGCAGCCAAGGTTGCAACTGGCATGAGCGCTGTGCTTGGCGGCGATGCAAGTGTGGTCGTGGCAAAAGCCAGTGAATATGGCCTTACTCCTGCAAACATGAACGGTGCCGGCCAAATTGTTGTTGCCGGCACCCTTGAACAACTTGAAGCATTCGCAAACGATGCACCAGAAGGTGGTCGGGTTCGTCCACTGCCAGTTGCGGGCGCATTTCACACCGAACATATGGCTCCAGCTATTGCAGATCTTGAAGCGTACGCAACATCAATGAATGCCCTTGATCCAACTGCTGTGCTGCTCTCAAATGCTGATGGAAATTCCATTGACAGCGGTAGTGAAGCGTTACATCGCCTTGTTGCGCAGGTCAGCAATCCAGTGCGCTGGGATTTATGCATGGACATGATGGTTTCCATGGGCGTCACAGGTCTTCTTGAACTCTCCCCTGGTGGAACCTTGGTCGGTTTGGCAAAGCGCGCCATGCCAGGCGTTGCAGCGGTAGCAGTAAAAACCCCCGAAGACCTCGATGCGGCTCGCGCATTGATCGCTGAGCACGTTGGGAAGGCATAGCAGTGACTGCAACCATCAAGGCCCCGACTCCCAACGCTTACACACGCATCATTTCGGTCGGTGCATACCGACCATCTCGCATCGTTGATAACGCAGAAATTTGTACTCGTATTGACTCCACCGATGAATGGATTCTTGAGCGCTCAGGAATTCGTGAGCGTCGTTATGCAGCTCCGGATGAAACTGTTGTCGACATGGCAACAAACGCAGCAAAGATCGCCATCGAACGCGCGGGTATTGATCCTTCCGAACTCGGCGTGCTTTTGGTCGCAAGTTGTACCTACCCGTACCTCACGCCATCTGCAGCAGTGCAAGTCGCGGTCAATATCGGTGCCACCGGAATTCCGGCAACTGATATCTCCAGTGCATGCGCAGGCTTCTGCTACGGCGTAGGCATGGCCAGCGACATCATCCGTAGCGGTAACGCGACGTATGCGCTCGTGATCGGTGCAGAAAAGCTCACTGACTGGTTCGATCCCGCTGACCGCTCACTTGCCTTTCTTTTTGGCGACGGTGCTGGCGCTGTAGTCATTGGCCCATCAGGCACTCCGGGTATTGGCCCAACAGCGTGGGGAACTGATGGAACACAGATCGAAGCGCTCGGTATTGCTCCGTCTTTCATTGATCAGCGCAACGATCCCATAAACAACGTGCCAATGCTGTACATGCAAGGTCAAACAGTCTTCCGCTGGGCAGTCACGGAGATGGCTCGCGTTGCACAAGAAGCCCTCGAAGCTGCAGGTATCACTTCGGCTGATCTATCTGCTTTCATCCCACACCAGGCCAATAACCGCATCACTGATGCACTTGTGCGTGCACTCAAGATGCCAGAGAGCGTCGTAGTGGCCCGCGACGTCGTGATGACTGGTAACACATCAGCAGCTTCGATCCCATTGGCGTTATCTCGAATGGTCGAAGAAGGTGATGCACCAAGCGGTGGACTTGCACTGATCATTGGATTTGGTGCCGGACTTGCCTACGCAGCACAAGTAATAACCCTTCCCTAATTTTCTTAACCCAAATTACAAACAAAGAAACACGAAAGGAAAGTCATGAGTGAGGACATCCTGGCCGGCTTGGCTGGAATTGTGAACGAAGTTGCAGGCGTACCAGCAGAAGACGTCCAGTTGGATAAGTCCTTTGTTGACGATCTTGACGTTGACTCATTGTCAATGGTTGAAGTTGTGATGGCTTGTGAAGACAAGTGGGGCGTCAAGATTCCTGACAGCGAAGTGAAGAACCTTAAGACCGTCGGCGACGCAGTCTCGTACATCACCGCCAACATGTAATTCCGAGGGCAGTGGGGTTGTCTCCTTTATCGGAACAGCCCCACTGACCTTCAGCCCCCTTTAGTAACAACGTGATTCAGGAGCAATGGCAATGACTCGAAATGTTGTGGTGACAGGTATCGGTATGACGACACCTCTTGGTGGCGATGCACCAACAACGTGGGCGGCAGCTCTTGCTGGCACTCCAGGTGGCGTACGCCTCGGTGCTGACTGGGATCCTGAGCAACCAGCGCAAATTGCTGCACTGATGCGGGATAACCCAGCTGAAATCTTGAAGCCTGTTGAAGTTCGCCGCATGGATCCATCTGAGCAGTGCGCAATCATTGCCGCACGTGAAGCTTGGGCTGACGCTGGCGCCCCGGAAATTGACCCGATTCGTCTTGGCACAGTTGTTGCTTCAGGTATCGGTGGCATTAACTCATTGATCTCTGCTTATGAAACGTTGCGCGATAAAGGTGCAGCACGTGTTTCACCTCATATGGTCACCATGATCATGCCCAACGGTCCAGCAGCAATGGTTGGTATCGAAGTTGGAGCACGCGCAGGTGTGCACACTCCTGTGAGTGCATGTGCATCGGGCGCAGAGGCAATTTCTTACGCAGCCAAGATGATTGAAGATGGTCGCGCAGACATCGTGGTTGCTGGCGGAACAGAAGCCTGTATCAATGGAGTAACCATGGCTGGCTTTGGTGCGATGCGCGCACTCTCAACTCGCAATGACGATCCCTCAACGGCTTCACGTGCCTACGATATGGACCGCGATGGTTTCGTCATGGGTGAAGGTGCTGGCATTTTGATTCTTGAAGAAGAAGAACATGCTCGTGCTCGCGGCGCAAAGATTTATGGTCGCTACGGCGGCGCTGGTCTTACTTCGGATGGTCATCACATTGCTCAGCCTGATCCCGAAGGCGCAGGTGCATCCCGTGCAATTCAGATGGCTCTTGAAGATGCAGAGATTTCAGCAAGTGACATCATCCACGTGAATGCTCATGCTACTTCTACTCCACAAGGTGACTTTGCCGAATCCGTGGCAATTCGCAAGGGCCTTGGCGGTCAGGCAGATCATGCTTGGGTATCTGCGACGAAGTCGATGACTGGTCACCTTCTCGGTGGAGCAGGTGCCGTCGAATCGATTTTTGCGATTCTTGCCCTGCGCGATCGCATCGCACCACCAAGTATCAATATTTTCAACTTCGATCCCGCGATTGAACTTCAGGTGACCAAAGATGGTCCCGTGCAATTACCAGCTGGCGATATTGCCGCCCTGAATAACTCATTCGGATTCGGCGGTCACGATGTTGCGTTGGTGTTCAAGAGCGTTTAAATAACGTTATGCAGCACTCGAACCGTTGAACCCTCATGCGCACAACGGAAAGATTCGAGTTCTTCATCCCACGGCTCACCAATGAGACGAGCGATCTCGTCTCGAAGCCCTTCGTTGGTCATCGATGCATGCTGTAACGCTGTTCGCAAACGTTCTTCAGCAACCATCACGTCGCCATGTTCACCGATATCTGCCCGAAAGAGCCCAAGGGCGGGGGTTGCCGCAAAGCGCTCCCCTTGCCGAGATCCGTTGGCGTCCTCGGTGACCTCATAACGAACTTGCGTAAAGGCCAGCAGTGCACTTGCCAGTTTTGCCCCAAGCCCAGCGGGGCCTTGCCAAAGAATCTCTGACCGGACAGTGCCTGGCGCAACCGGTTGCTCACTCCAGTCCAATTTCACTGAAGTACCAAAGACTGCAGTCAGCGACCACTCAAGATGTGGGCTCACAGCACGCGGACATGAGTGAATAAACACCACTCCGCGTGCCCCATATGCCTCATGGGACATGGAATTTCCAGGCTTAGCCTGAATATGCGTGGTCATCGAGCCTCCTTAGTAACCAGTCGCCTTCCCCAGCCACTGTTACGTCGAAGTCCCTGCCAATTCCCTCATGCTAACCGCTAAGGTTCAACTGTCGCGAACGGCTCGCGTCAATCTTCACTGGAGGAATTCATGGCACTGGCAACTCCTGCCCCTCGCGTCCTAGCTGACGTCGTTACCCAAACCTGGGTTCGCAACGTGGCACTGGTTGTTGGCGGCGCCGCATTTGTGGGCATTAGTGCACAAATCGCGTTCTACTTGCCATGGAATCCCGCGGTACCACTGACGCTCCAAACGTTCGCTGTTGTCCTTACCGGCGCGGCTCTGGGTTCAGCACGCGGCGTTTTGGCGATGCTGGTCTACGCACTCGCTGGCGTCATCGGTGTGCCTTGGTTTGCCGAAGCCTCCTCTGGCTACGCCGCCCCAAGTTTTGGTTACATCATCGGTTTTATTCTGGCTGCATTCGTGGTTGGCAAGCTTGCTGAGCATGGTGCGAGCCGCACCTTCCTTCGCTCAGTAGGACTGATGGTGGTAGGCAACTTGACGATTTATGCGGTTGGCGCCACGTGGTTGAAGTACAACCTCGACCTTCCTTGGTTTGGTGCCCAGTCCGCTTGGGCTTACGGCGTGAAGGACTTTCTCGTTGGTGACCTCATGAAAATAATCATCGCCGCCGGACTTTTGCCATTGGCTTGGCAAGGTTTGAAGAAGGCTGGATTGACCGACTAATACTTAAAAAAATTAGCGGGCACCCCACGGGTGCCCGCTTTTTTGTCTACACCCCTACACCAACGACTGCCAACCAGTGACAGCTAAATACACCGCGAGTAATGATGCAACAACGCCAACGATTTGAAATTGATGGTCCATCGTAAATCGATACACCCTGGCCATAGGGTCATGTGACTTCTTATCGAAAAACACACGAATCCCGATAGGGAGTAGCACTGGCGACAGCGCTAGTACATACAGCACCACGAGAGCTAGGGCACCTTCAACAACATTGGGAGCAATTGCAATTTCATGAAGAGCGGGAACCAGCATCACAAACGACGACATGTCTTTGATGCTGAGTAAGAATGCGATCATGAAAATCATGACCGCGCCTGAATTCTGCACATACCGTTGAATTCGAGCTTCCACAGCCTTTTGCACCATCGGGTGAGGAGTGAAGAGGTAAATAGCACTGAGAGCGAGCACTACTGACGCAGCCAAGCGCACGATGCCGCCTACGAGGTCAGGGCCACTGACATCGGGAGTCGGTAGTTGCTTGAAACCCAAAATAATGAGCACACCGAAAATACCGAAAGCAAGGGCTGTTCCTGCGGCAACCGCAGTTGCACGCCTTGCCCACAAATCCTGCCCAGTCACCAAGATCTGCAATGCCAACAAAGATGGCGTGAAGGCTGCACCTATCCCGAGCGGGATGACATACAGCAGCGTTTGCATAACGCGATCATGCCGTATGGCGCCTTCGCCCTTCCTTAAGGATTCGAAGGCGCCACACGCGAGAGTCGACAGTTAGGCGCTGATCACCCGCGAAGCATGCGCTTCAGCTTCCTGCACTTGCTTCGTCAGTGCACTGAGGGCTGAGGTGAGTTGGCCATCCCATTGATCCGCACGAACGCACCACATAACTTTGTCTTGCTCTTCAAGAACGGCTGCACGAACTACCTTATTGCCACCAATACCCAAACGCACCAAGACTCGTTCGGCAGCATTCACCCATTTTTCAGCGAGCAAAAGGTGTTCAACTTGCTTCTCTAGCTCAACCAACTCATTTCGACCCCCTGGGGTGTCTTCGCTGAGGTTATGTAAGGCCTTGTGCACGCGATCAACGGCATTTAGGAGATCCGTTTTCATTGAATTATGTAAAGCTGAGCGTTTCACATCGTGAACCAATTGCTCACACGAATGTTTGACATCCGTTTTTGCTGCAAAGAATCGGCCGGTCTTGCGATGAGGCACCTCTTTTGCCGCGATACGGCTAAGACGGGAGGGGCCGGAGGATTGTTGAGACATGATCACTCCTGTTCGGCTAGCTCGTGAATTGCTAACACCTTCGTTTCTACTCCTAATCGGAGCAAAGCGCACCTACCAACAGGACTTATTTAGGTCAGGGTTGTGCAAATTCTTGCGCTCACTCGATTGGAAGGCGATCCTGCAGGGGCAGGCGCCTAAATTTCCACCACCCCAGAACGCGGACGCGTCAGTGCATAGGCACTCGCTCCGACTAGGAGCGCCACGAAAATCACTGACGGCCATGAACCGATGACCTTGCCCAGAGGATGGGACACCACAAATGCGACCACAAAGATCCCTACGCTCAGGATTGCAGGAAGTGCACCTGCACATCTCCACCATTGGATCGCGCAGTAGATCGCGCCAAGCAACAAGATGAGCCCACCGAGCGAGCGATTATCGGTGATTTGGGCCACCCCAAATCCCACAACGAGAACGATTCCAGACACAGCTGCTGTCACGGTTCGCATTTGGCCACGTTATGCCACCGAAATGTTTCTCCTCATGGCGGGTTCGGTGGCTCAACCATGCAAAGTATTGCTTCTCGCACTCGTAACGTGGCAATTACGCATGCAGTACATGCTCGTCAGACTGAACACCCACAAGTTCTTGAACGCTATTCGTGTATTACATTCGCAATCAGACGCGAGAATTCCGGTTCTTTCACTGAACCAACAATGCGCACCGCGACATTGCCTTCACGATCGATGATGAGTGTGCTTGGCAAGGCACCTGGTGGCACTCCGGGCTCACTTCGCAGTATTGCTCCATTGGAATCAACAATGCTTGGATACGGCACTTTGTAAAGGTCAACAAAGTCTTTCGCCGACGAGTCTTGATCAGAAACATCAAGACCAACAAATGCCACATCATCTTTATCGGATTTGTTGGCCGCAGTGACGATGATCGGCGCTTCGTCATTACACGGGAGGCACCAAGAAGCCCAGTTATTGAGCACCACGACCTTGCCACGAAACGAATCTAAGGAAAGCTGCTGCCCATCAAGGGTGGTGCCGCTGATGTTTGGCATAGTCACTCGATCGAACGTCGAAAATTCAGTGGTTCCTGCACTCTCAGACACGCGTGATCCAACCGGTTCGCGACCACACCCCGTGAGCGCGATCGCGATCACGGCCACTCCAACAACGTATAACTTCACGGAACCATTCTCTCCGCGGCGAGCTCGTCTGCGATTTCCCGGTCAATGCGACGCCCAATGCGCTCTTCACTGGAGAACCACTCGGCAGCCGCCAACATCATCCAGCCGGAATCCACCACCATGACAAGCGCCCACATAAGTGCGCCCGAGAAATGCTGATCATCAAGGGCCGCGGGGCCAAAGGGGCGATCGGTGTCAAAGAACGGATACAGCATCACGGGTGCGAAGTAGATAATCGCCCCAGTGATGGCCTCTGGAATCATCATGAGCGCCAACGAAGCAATTCTGAAACTATGCGACGGCCGTCGCGGCTGCAGGTTGTTTCCGATCAGTGGGAAGTAAAACAGGAAGGCTGCCGCGAAATAGAGCGGCTGTTCGATGAAGTAATCGATGTCGTGGTTCTCGAGTGCCAGGTTGTAGAAGCCAGTGAAGTGCACACCAAGCAAGACGGCGGCGAAAAAAAGCCAGGTGAGATAGGGATTCGTCAGCAGGCGGACTGCTCGACTGCGAAGAATCGGGATCACCCAGCGCCGGCGTGTGTCTGGGCTACTTGCTTGGAACCACAAGGTGGCGGGGGCCCCGAGTACCAAGAGCGGAGCCACCGCCATCATGACTACTAGGTGCTGGGTCATATGAGCCCAAAAGAACGTATGTGACCAGGCTGCAATAGGCCCCAAATAAGTGAACGCCAGCAGTGTGAGGCCTACCAAAAAAGCGAAGATTTTCCATCGGCTCCAGCTGCCGGTTTGGCGGGCTCTCTTTACCGCCCAGAGGTACCAAGACCCCGCGAACACCAGGTTCACCAGCAAAAACAGGTCAAATATGCCGGTTTGGGAAAAGACGAGGAAAGTGTTCACTCAAACTCCCTCTTCCATACCCGTGGAAATTGTTCACTTCGTGATGAATCTAACGATAGTGTTCGGCCGTCCTCCAGTAGATCTGGTCAGACTTTCGAGTGGAATGGCGGGGGTAGCGTGAAGAGATTTCTTTTCACCATCCTCACGGTGTTGATTGGCGCAGGAATTGTCGCCGGCTCCGTGTGGTTTCTCATGGCGGATCAGGCAGAACCTGCCACGCTCCAGGCAAAGTTGGATGGATCAAGTGTGACCGTGGATGGCAAATCACTGCCACACGCGACCTTGGATCTATCAATTTATCCAAATGCAACAGCAGACAATCCTGGCCCAACCGGCGGTGTCTACGACTTCGTCGACAAGTTGGGCTGGCCCTTCTACTCCCCTTCAACCTCACTTGAACTGCCGGCAAACTCTGTCATCACAGTCACGGTAAAGCAGTACGACAGCTCAACCACTGTGTGGAACCCCTACTTTGCCCAAGCACATGGCACCGTCGATGGCACCATGAAGGTCAATGGCCAAACCAAGACAGAAATTAACCCGAACGATGTGGCTCACACCTTCACTATTCACCAGTACCCACAGTCTGATCAGCCGTACTTCTTCGTGAGCGTTCCCATGCTTGCTGTTGGGAATAACGCGAAGAACTTGGCTAATGGCTACCCAGCACCAGAAACCATTGAATTCTCATTCAAGACGGGTGCCCCTGGCTCCTACGTGTGGAACTGCGAAGACCCTTGCGGAAACGGCTACGTCGACTTCGGTGGCGTAATGAGCGAACGAGGCATGATGAGCGGAACGGTCACGGTGGTCTGAGATGTCAATTGAAACCCCAGTCGATCAGCCAGAACCACCAACGAATCGTCCGGATCCCACTCATCGGATGAAGGAATGGTTCTCGCGCGATTACGTTCGCAAAATCATTGCGATCTTCATCGTGCTCACGATCATCATCATTCCCATCGCATGGTTGGTCATCCACTTCCTAGAACTTTCAGGTGGCCCGGCTTCCTCAATCATGGAAGAACTCGAGACCACGATCTTTGTGTTCACTCTTGTTTCCGCGCCGTTGATGGCAATCACCGCTGCTGTCTTGGTCTACAGCCTCTTTGGGTGGGGATCAATCAAGAGCGAAGAACCGCCGATGCAGGAGAACCCAGCGATTCGCACCAACGCTGTGGCCGTTATCGGATGGACTGTGGCAACGAGCCTCCTCGCTGCCTTCTTGGTGATCTGGGGCATGGTGGAACTCGCCACAATTACTGCTGACTCATACGGATCAACTCCAGCTAGTCAACAGCCAAATGCCACTAAGCCAATCGACGTGAACGTCACTGGTCAGCAATGGGTATGGACTTTCGAGTACCCAGATCAAGAAAGAATTCAAAGCGATGTTCTCGTCGTTCCAATTAACACGCCGATCTACTTCAACGTCACATCTAAGGATGTGATCCACAGCTTCTGGGTGGTGGAAATGGGAGTCAAGATTGACGCCAACCCAGGCGCAGTGACCAACACTGGATTCACCGCCAACAAGCTCGGCACCTTCAATATTCGTTGCGCCGAACTCTGCGGCCTCCATCACGCATATATGGAAACCAATGTCCAGGTCGTTACTCAAGATCAGTTTGACTCGTGGGTCCGCGAGCAGGGTGGAAAGAGAACCGTATGAGCCAGACTGCAGTAATTCACGAGCACAAGGCTGTTCCTCAGCCTAAGCAGCACGGAAAGCCTGGCGGCTTCCTTGCTCAGGCCAATATCTTCACCGGCCTCATTGGTGGCGTTGTCACCGCTGGCGTCACGTACTTCATTGGTGACAAGTTGGTTCCTTGGGGAACCCAGAATGCAGACTTCTCTCAAGTAGGCCTGAACGCACTGGTGTTTTGCACCTTCGTAGCTTGGGTTATCGGCTTCATGGCCGGCATTGGTGCCTTCGCTGGTCCGATTCGTTGGGCGCTTGGACACGACCTCACCCATGACGATGCTGAATACATGGCCGGCAAGGGCCAAGGTCGCATGAAGTACTGGAAATACACCACTGACCACAAGGTCGTAGGTATTCAGTACCTCGTCATGGCCTTGGTGCTCTTTGGCTTTGGTGGCTTCTTCGCCATGTTGATCCGCACCGAACTTGGTGCTACCTGGCGCGAAGTTTTTGACCCGAACTTCTACAACTCACTCATCGGCACGCACGGCATCGTGATGATCATCGCAATGATCATCGTGGTTGCCGGGCCATTGGGTAACTTCATCATGCCGCTGATGATCGGTGCTCGCGATATGGCGTTCCCACGCCTGAACGCTTTGAGTTTCTGGCTGCTGTTCGCTGCAGTGCCTCCCCTGGTTCTTAACTTGGTATTGGGTGGCATGCGCGATGGCTGGACGGCTTATCAGCCGCTTGGCACTCAGGCCCCTATCGGAATGATCGGTTACCAGGTCTGCATCATCACCTTCGCATTCTCAACAGGAATTGCGGGCGTCAACCTCATCACCACGATCGTGACCATGCGTGCACGTGGCATGACTTGGGCGCGCACCCCGATCTTCATCATCGGTACCCTCGCTGCGGCGATCATGGGACTGGTCTGGTTCCCAATGTTCCAGTACGCACAGCTGCTCGCTGCAAGCGACAAGGTCATCGGTACGTCGTTCTATATTCCACAAAACGGCGGCAGTGTGTGGCTGTACGAAAACCTCTTCTGGCTGCTTGGCCACCCTGAGGTATACGTCATCATTGTTCCAGCAACTGCAGGCATCATGGAATTAATGGTCGTGTTCCTGCGTAAACCACTGTTCTCCTACAAGATGGCAATCGTTGGTTTTGCTGGCGTGGTTGGTATCAGTGCAGTCGTATGGGTGCACCACATGTACATGACGGGCTTTGCTCCACAAGCTGGATACCCATTCATGTTGTCTACTGAACTCATCTCGATTCCATTCGGATTCTTAGTTCTGGTCATGCTTGGCACAATGTGGCGAGGTAAGGCATGGAACAGGCTTCCCATGATGATCGTGTACGCAGTGATCTTCGACAAGATCATTGGTGGCATCACTGGCGTGTACCTATCTGACGTTCCAGTGGATCAATACATGCACGGCAGCATGTTCGTGGTTGCTCACTTCCACTACATGTTGATGGGTGCAGGCCTCTTCGGGGCAATGGCCGTCATCATCTACTGGTTCCCGAAGATGACTGGTCGCATGTTCGACGAGCGCATCGGCAAGATCGGTTTCTGGACAGCCTTCTTGGCCTTCCAAGTCACCTTCTTGTCAATGTTCGTTGCTGGGCTGCAAGGCATGCCTCGCCGTGTACTTCAGTTCGACAACGCCTTCGAAATCTCCAACTGGATTTCCACGATCGGCGCCTACTTCATCGGCATTGGCATGCTGATCTTCCTGTACGCCCTGATTACTTCTTGGCGTAACGGCAAGGTTGCACCGTCCAATCCATGGGGATCAAAGACTCTTGAATGGCAGACTCAAACTCCAGTGCCATTGGAGAACTTCCCTGTCCTTCCAGTGGTGACCAGTGACCCATATGGCTACGGCGTCCCTGACCCCTACCTCAAAGTCGAAGAACAGCTTGATAAAGACGATAACGAAACGGTGGGAGCCCGATGAGCGCGCAAACATCTCCAGCGCTGTACCCAACTACTGGCGAGCCAATTGAAGTCAATGCTCGCCGTAACCGACTAGGTGTTTGGCTGTGCGTTGTTTCTGACGCCACCGGCGTCGTCGCACTATTAATTGCCTACATGTACCTGTGGTCATTGAACGTTAACAATGCATGGGCGCCTAAAGGCAAAAACCATTGGGCTCTTGATTGGCCATTCTGGGCAATCGTTGCCGGCACGGTACTTGGCACCATCTGCATGTGGTGGGGCGTCAAGGGCATCGCCAAGGGTCATACCGGACGTTTGATGGCAGGAGCCTTGCTCTCCTCTCTCATCATCTTGGTTGCCTTTATTGGTCAAATCATTCAGCTCTCGACCTTCCCATTTGGGCCAGGCGATGGTGCTTACGCATCAGCAACCTTCTGGCTAGCGATCGGTACCGCAATTCACCTTTCGCTGCTCACATTCCTGACCACGGCGATCGTGGGTCGCACCCGCGCAGGTCGCATCACACCAGGCAACCACTCACATGCTCGCTTTGTCGCCATGTGGATGACCTATGTCTGTGTTGCTGCTCTCCTTGGAGCCATCTTCACGACCGTGATGAAGGAAAGCCCAAATCAAAACGCACCAACCTTCGGTACGTTCCAGAATTGAACTTCCGAATAGGAACCCGGCTCTGGTCGGGACTCCTCGTACTGCTTGTCCTCTTTTGGGCGTTGAGCCTTTTTGCAGTCAAGCAATATCCGGGTTTGCCGACGCCCCCCGAGTTCACGCTTTGGGGGCTTCCTGCTTTGAGGTACGCCCGTGACATTGCCTCAATGCTCACGATTGGCACCTTGGTCGTTGGTGCGTTCCTAATCTTGGGCCGCTCCCCTCGAGTGTTGCGCTGGTCCTTGGGTTGGGTACTCATCTGGTTCGTCACCCTCCTTGCCCTCATGGCCTTCACCCTCAGTGATATTGAAGCGATCTCGCCATTTGAATCTCTGAGTCCGAGCACGTGGTGGCCCTTCCTTACCGATAGTTATGTCGGCCGAGTCTTTGCCTATCAATTAATCGCTGTGGCAGTGCTTGGCGGGCTCCTGCTGGTGCTGAACCGACGGGCAACTCGGTCATTGGCGTGGATGGCTCTCATTCTTGGCCTGAGCGTTTGTGCCGCTCCTGCCCTCCTTGGTCATGGTGGCTTTTCAAATGAGCACGTGGCCATGACCATCAGTTTGGGGATTCATATTGCTGCGGTTTCACTGTGGGTTGGCGGTTTGGCCGTCTGTCTAGCCGCGCTTGTGTTTAATCGATCTTTAGCCACAACCTTGATGCCACGCTTTAGCCTGATGGCACTGTGGTGCGTGGTCGTACTTGCCGAAACCGGCCTACTCAACGCTTCTTTGCGCGTGGGATCAGCGAGCTCCTTTGTTAGCTCCATGTATGGGTCATTGATCCTGGTGAAAGCTGTGCTTTTGGGTTGGCTCATCTGGTTTGGTTGGCAACAGCGCACGAAAGCGCTTGCCCAAGTTACAGAAACTTCAATAACCACGGCATTTATCAGCCGCTACGCCGGTTTTGAGATGTTACTTATGGCGGCGGCAATCGCTGTCTCAATTACTTTGTCACGGATTGGCTTTGAAAGCGCAATTGCACATGTCGGCGCCTTTACACCGATTGCCATTCTTGTTCTCTGTCTCGCTGCTCCGATCTGGCTCAATGTGATCAAACCATGGAAACACAATCAGACACAGCAATCATTTATTCGCAATTACCCAGAGCTTGCCTCCGTAGTGCTTGTCGTAGCAGTCATCGAGGTGTGCGGAGTCGCGATCACCACCTCTATCTTCGGGATCCAAGTAGGGGTAATGATCGGTTCTGTTCTGCTCTTCGCTGCTGGCTGGTTTTGGTCTATCTCGATCGATGGCCCACGCCGACGCGCCGGAGTTGTCATGGCCATGCTTGGCTTTCCATTTGCACTCATACTGAGCGATGCCATTGCAGATAACTCAACAGACTGGCGAATTCTTGCAGTCACCATTGTGGTGAGTGAAGCAATCTTCGCAGCACTCTTCATTTCTCAAACTACTGCAGTCAGTAATAACTCCGAATTCATGGAACCCACACATGTCTGACCTCAATCCTGCCCCCGCGCTGACTCCTGAAGAGAAAAAGAGCAAGCGCCGCAAGGACTTATGGCAACTTGATATACCCCTCGTGCTTGGTCTATTGCTCTGCGGTTCACTCAGCGTGATCGAGTTTCAACGCGCTTTTGATGGTATCGGCCGCGCCTGGGTCTACGCCTTCCAATGGCCGCTCATTGGCGCGGTCTGTTGCTGGATTTGGTATCGCTATCGAACTGAAGGAAACGTCACCAAGAGCTTTACCAATAAATGGAAACAACGCGTCGCAGCGCTCGAGGCACAAGCCCAGGCAGCCGAACTCCACAATGAGGAAGTCAAAGCCGCAATCGAGCCCACTGACCCTGAACTGCTCGAGTGGAAGAAGTACGTCGATGATCTACAGCGACGCGAGCCTCCAGGTCAACCACCACAGGCCCAATAACACCACCGCATTACTTCAATGCAGAAGCCTGAACCCACTGAATTTTCATACCAAGGGTGTCAGTTGGGTTCGTCCAAGCCAGCACCTGTGATTGTGAAGTCACGGCAATCCCGGCAGATTCAAGTCGCTTGCAGGTGTCAGCTAAGTCTGGAACGGCGATGCAGAATGAATGCAAGGTGTCTCGACCCGATTCGCCTTCAGCCTTCTTAGCAATGCGAATCACTACATCATTCACCTGAAGGTCTATGGCTTCTTGCCCAGGATCACGCGGGAAACCTTCCACAACGTGTGAGTCAACGATGCCGGCTAACACCTCAGCAGTTTTCGTCGGATCGGCTACTGCCATCGAAAGCCAAGCAAACGTTGCGCCCTGCACCACACTTGCTACCGGGGCTCCTTGTAGTACTTCTGGGTTGTCTCGGGGATCGTGAATAAATTCAGTGTCGGTGAGTTCAATGAGGAGACCGGCCGTATCTGCTGGATGCATGAAGAAGTGACGACCAGGCAAATCAACGCCGGTGATGCGAATGTCATTGCGACGCAGCAAGGTTTCTGTGCGCCATAGGTCATCAACGGTCCACGCAACTGAGTGCAAGCCCGCGCCGTACTTTGCCACAAATGAACCAAGCTGACCGACGTCATCTACCGCGGCAAAAATGCAGATAGGTAAATTGCCAAGCCAGATCATTTCCGATGAAGCGCCCGACTCCTCGGAGACACCTTCTTCATTGCCGCCACCGGTGAATGGAATGCCTCGCACCTGTCGCGAACCTGAATCAATGCGAATTGTGCCCAGAACTCGCTCGAACCAGTCAGCAAAGCCATCCTGTGGGCGAGCGGCAAGCCCGAGTCGGTGAAAGTAGCCTGGAATAACCGAGATCTCGCTCACGCTGTGTTGTGAAGACATTTCCACTCCCCTGATGACTCACCCTGACAGACAAAACCCTAGGGCTTTGGGCGGCCTTCTGGCAGGTGCAACGAACGAAAAGAGCCGAAAGACCCTAGAGACCTTTACTCAACCCCAGCGATACTGGAAATGCGAGAGGTTCGCCACGAAAAGGAGGTGCGCTATGCGCGCGAGGAACATGCATCACGCAGGTGTCGGAGCAGTTCCACTAGTAGTTGCCGTTGATTTCCTCGAATCTCGGATCTGGAAGTTAGACCATGTTGAGGATGAAAATGGTCAGCGAATCACAGCCGCTACCCCCTGGGGCATTCATAAATTACATAGCAAGAAAACTGCCTCAATCGATCTGCACTCAGTAACAGCCGATCCGGAATATTGGGCAGCACTTTCAAAAGAAGTTGCCGGCGGCACGGACATCGTGCTGTTAGGGCACGGCAAAGGCAAAGCCAACGCCAGTCATCTCTTCGCGGGATACCTAGAGAAGCATCACAAGGAAGTCGCTCATCGCATCCAAGGTGAAATTCGCTGCGATATTGATTCGATCACTGATGCTCAACTTATTCAGATCGGTCGCGACTTCTTCGAACGGCTAGATGTGCTGGCTTAAGCAACTCAGTTTTACGTAGCAAACGGATGCGAACGAAAGCCTTCTTGTCTTACAGGACCTTGGACAGGAAGGCTTTCGTGCGTTCGTGCTGAGGATTGGTGAGCACATCACGAGGATGCCCTTTTTCCACCACGATGCCATCATCCATAAACACCAGACTGTCGCCGACTTCGCGAGCAAAGCCCATCTCATGCGTCACCACGATCATGGTCATGCCATCAACCGCCAATTGGCGCATCACGTCGAGAACTTCACCCACGAGTTCGGGGTCAAGGGCTGAGGTTGGCTCGTCAAACAGCATGAGCTTTGGTTCCATTGCCAATGCTCGCGCAATTGCAACACGCTGTTGCTGACCACCAGACAACTGCCGAGGGTAGGCATCGGCTTTCCCCGAAAGACCAACACGATCAAGGAGTCGAACAGCCCTAGCGCGGGCAACATCAGCGGATTCTCCACGTACTCGAATTGGGGCTTCGATCACGTTTTGCATGACGGTCATGTGCGGGAACAAGTTGAAGCGCTGGAAGACCATGCCAATTTCACGACGCTTCTTAGCGGCATCACGATCTTTGAGTTCATACAGTTTGTCTCCGTGCTGGCGGTAACCCACGAGTTCGCCATCAACCGAAAGTCGACCGCTATCAATCTTTTCTAGATGATTGATGCAACGCAGAAACGTGGACTTACCCGAACCCGAAGGGCCCACGAGACAGAACACCTCACCGCGCTGCACTTCAAGATCAATACCTTTGAGAACCTGCAAGGAACCAAAGCTCTTGTGGACACCTTCACTTTTGACCATAGGTGCGTTCATCGCACACCTCCATGTGCATCAAGCAGAGTGGAAGATGGCGGTGTAGGTGGTGGGCTGTGGAATCGGAATACGTTGCGACGTAAACGTTGCAAGAAGGTTGGCGCTTGAGTACTCGTTGAACCCTTGCCGTAATGGCGTTCAATGTAGAACTGACCAATGGTTAACAACGAGGTTAAGAAGAGGTACCAGATGCTGGCCACGATTAACAGCGGGATTGTCTGGTAGGTGCGTGCGTAAATCTGCTGGGTTTGATAGAGCAACTCAGGCATGGCAACCACAGAAACCAATGAGGTTGTTTTCAGCATGCTGATCACTTCATTGCCCGTCGGCGGAATGATCACGCGCATTGCTTGAGGCAAAACAATGCGTCGCATGGTTTTCGTGCGACTCATGCCTAGAGCAGACGAGGCTTCAACTTGGCCTTCGTCTACCGATTGAATACCTGCGCGGGAAATTTCTGCCATGTAGGCGGCTTCATTGAGACCTAAACCAAGGAGAGCCGCAACGAACGGCGTGATCACCGAGTTCGTGTCCCAAGAAACGAAGGTGGGCCCGAATGGAATACCAAGGGAAATATCAGGGACCAAAACAGCCAGATTGAACCAGAAAATCAATTGCACAAGCACAGGAGTCCCGCGGAAGAACCAGATGTACCCAGAGGCCACGTTGGAAAGGACTGGATTAGGTGAAAGTCGCATTACCGAAAGCACGACGCCCAGCACGATGCCAGCAAGCATTGCAACGATGGTGATCCAAACCGTGGCCCAAACGCCTTCGAGGATCTTGCTACTGAAGAGGTACTCCCCGATCACGTTCCATTCGAAATTAGGGTTGGTGACCGCCATATTGATGAACATGGCCAGCAACAACACGATGACTGCCGTTGCTACCCAACGCCATGGATGGCGCACAGGAACGGCCTTGATGGCATCAGCGTGCTTGTGATCAGTCATTCCAACCTCCTTCCCCAGGGAAAACAATGGTGGGCACCGTTAAAACAGTGCCCACCATCATTGCAAACTAAACCTTTGGATTCACTTCCGAAGTCGTGATCACACTGGTTGAGAGGTTGTACTTGTCAGCAATCTGCTGGTACGTGCCGTTGTCGATCAACTTCTGGAACGCAGCCTGCAACGCTGGAGCCAAGCCGCTGTCTTTTGCAGTCAATGCACCAAGAAGAACAGGGTTCAACAAAGCGCCCGCAGGAACTTCGAACTTACCCTTTGAGTTCTTTGCAATATCTCCAGCATTTCCGCTGTCAACCACGAGTGCATCAACGCGACCACTCTGCAAAGCGATTGGCATCTGGTCTGATGCTGCAATCACGGTGAACTCTGCTTCTGGCTTACCAGCCTTCTTGCACGCATCGTTGAGCTGCGGTGCTGAAACTGTTTCCTGGGTGCTGCCCTTGAGTACGCCAACCTTGTTTCCACAGATGGTCAAATCAAGTGCAATGCCCTTTGGGTTACCTGCTGCGACAACTCCAGCATCACCTGAACTGAGGTACGTGGCGAAATCAACTTGCTTCTCTCGCTCAGCGTTAACGGTGAACGATGAGATGCCTGCTTCGTAACGATTGCTCTTGACAGACGGAATGATTGAGTCAAAGGAAGAGTTCTTGAACTCTGGAGTCAGGCCCATGAGCCCTGCTGCTGCGGTCGCAAGGTCAATGTCGAAACCAGTGAGGGTGGTGCCGTCTGCTTCTACATATTCAAACGGTGGGTAGCCAAGCTCTGTTGCGAAGGTCAATTTACCGTCAGCGGCAATTGCTTCTGGGACCAATGCCACGACAGCTTCATCTGTTGCGGCAGCGCTTGAAGTTGCGCTTTCCGCTGGTGCGGCGTCGTCGCTGCCACCACAGGCAGAAAGGGTGAGCGAAAGTGAGATTGCCATAACGGCAGCAGCGCCGATGTGACGCTTGCGCAGAGCGAGCATGAATCCTCCTAGTGTTGAACGAGCACCATGCCCGATCGATATTTCCGTGCGGTTACTTTGGTGAACTTGTCGCTGATTCAGCCGCGAGCAACTGTCCCATGACCCGGCGCGCCTTGGCGATGCCTTCGTCTTGGGCAATGAGCACGTCTGATTCATTGCTTGGGCGAGACTTTAGGCCAATTTCCTGCCATTCGAGGGCTTCTTTGTCCTCAATGAGCACCGTGGCGAGGCCATCGACGAGCTCCTCAGTGGCCCAAGCCTGATCCACCCCGAAATTTCGGGAAAAGGCGTAGTAGTAATGGGAGCGTTGGGCATCGATCGGAGTGATCCCATTCATCACTTTGATCAGATAGCCCTCGTCTCGTGGGCGACCTTGGCCAGTGATGCCTGAGTGCAGGGCATGGAAGCTTGGGGCATAGAACTTCGTGCAGTGGAACCGGTCGTACAGGCCCTTCGTGCTCATGGTCTTGGCATACAGCGGGGGTGCCTCAACCCCTGGCATGAGTCGATCCACGCTGATGAGGTTTCCCTCGACTTCAACGGTGACTCCATGCTCATAGATGTAGTCATCGCCTACGGTCGTTAAGTGAATGAAAGATTCATGGGTCAGGTCGAGCAAATTGTCATGGATGAGGTCAGCTCGACATTCGAATTGGAAACTATGGGTAACGGTGGCCCAAGCTGGGTCGGTCATCCAGTGAGTGTCTGGCACCAGTGACTCGTCAGCTTTGCCCGCGTCACCTGTCCAGATCCAGATCCAGCCGTCCTTCTCAACTAATGGGAAAGCACGCACCCGAGCACGCTGAGGGATGATCGATTGGGCTGGGATGCGAACACACACACCTGAGCAATCGAATTGGAAACCGTGGTATCCACATTCCAAAACATCCTCGACTACTCGACCAGCTGAGAGCGGATACCCACGATGAGCACAACGATCTTCCAGAGCTACGGCGGTGCCATCGAGCTTGCGGTAAAGCACGATGGGGATCTCGCAGATCACTTTGCGAATGGGTTCGCGTTTAACCTCAACTGTCCAAGCTGCGACGTACCAAGCATTCAGGACGAACATGAAACTCTTCACCTACTCCCGCTCGGCACAAACCGTTAAGCATCTGATTATGCCTTAGC
>WLOE01000110.1 GCA_009699465.1 Actinomycetota bacterium
CCGATACACAGTAGTTAAGCCAATGGATTCACCGCGTTTGCGAAGATCGTCATGGATTTGTTGAGCGGATCGAAAGTCATCGACTTCCGAGAGCAAGTCTGCAACAGCCGTTCGTTGCTTAGTTTGTCGCTGAGGAATACTCATGCTAATTCCTTGCGTCGCTGACGAATCGGCACCGCAATTAAAGCGAGTACGGCAAAGCATGCAAGGGCCAGAATCACGATTGCCGGGCCTGGTGGCACCTCGATGTAAAAAGATCCAGCAAGGCCTGCGATGCAGGCCACTAGACCGATAATCACTGCAATCACGGCAGTTGATCGAAATGATCGAGTGAGCTGTTGGGCTGCGGCAACGGGCACGATCATGATTGCGCTCACCAAGAGCAGACCAACAACGCGCATGCCAACCACCACCACGATTGCAGCGAGCACTGCCATCAGTGTGCTCATCACACGCACGCGAATGCCTTGAACCTGAGCGATATCGGGATCAAGGCTTACTGCAAAGAGTTCCCGTCCGAAAATCGCCAAGACGACCAGTACTAACAGTGCTAACACCACCAGTGCCCAGATATCTCCTGTGGCGACAGTTGAAAGTGATCCAAAGAGGTAGGAGTTCAATGATGAAGAAGCTTTACCGGGAGCCAGGCTTGCGAAAAGAACACCGCCAGCGATGCCGCCGTAGAACAACAGTGCAAGCGCCACGTCACCAGCGGTGCGACTGCGGTTGCGAATGAATTCGATTAAAAAGGCGCCAAGGGCAGCAGTGACCATTGCGGTAGGAACGGGTGCTGTGCCAAGAAGAAAGGCCAAGCCAACGCCCATAAGTGCAACGTGACCCATGCCATCGCCCAGTAACGCCAGGCGTCGCTGTACGAGAAAGACGCCGATCAGTGGTGCGATCAAACCAACAAGTGCTGCTGCGATGAGTGCTCGCTGCATGAAGTCATACTCAAGGAAAGAGATCATGGCTGCATCCCCACTACTGGTGGTGCCTGATCAATGATTGCATCGTGATGGTGGTGATGATCATGTGCAAAAGCATTTGGCACTGGTGGAGGGCCGTCGAATCCAACAGAGTGATGCTTGCTGGCTCCTAACACGATTGCTCGAGTGACGAGGTGTTCAATGTCATCGAGTTCATGTGTCACGATGATGATGGTTTTTCCATCTGCTTTAATAGAATCTAATAAAGCAATGAGCGAAGCAACGTTTGCCGAATCCAAGCCTGCGGTTGGTTCATCCATCACCAACACGTCAGCATTCGTTGCCAGCGAACGCGCAACGAGCACTCGTCGTTGCTGACCGCCTGAGAGAGTGTCGAGTCGGTCGTGACGTCGGTTGAGTAGGTCAACAGCAGTAAGTGCAGCTGTGGCTGCTTGCTTTTCTGAGCGTGAAAAAGGACGCCATCGATTGCGTGGGCGAATGTTTCCACTCATCACGGTTTCCCAAACAGAAACCGGGATGCTGCTTGCTCCTGGCAGGCGCTGGGGTACTAACGCAAAGCGTTGCCAGTCTTTGAAGCGGCGCACTGGGATTCCAAACAGTGAAACTTTGCCGTGATCAATCTGCTGCAGGCCAAGGATGGTGCGCACCAGTGTGGTTTTGCCACTGCCATTGGGGCCGAGCAAGGCGATGAACTCACCAGCATGGAAATCCAGGGTGACATCTTCAAGAACATGCTCACCATCGAATTCAACGCACAAACGCTCGATTGAGACGATTGGTTGGTTCATCAACATTTCTGCCCAACTTTGAGTGTTGCCAAGTTGTCTTTCATCACGCTGAGGTAGTCCCCAGTTGAATCAGCAGCTAGGCCTTCAAGTGGATCAAGCATGGCGGCAGTGACACCGGTTTCTGTTGCCAGGGTTTGCGCAACCTTGGGATCGACCAAAGTTTCGTAATAAATCGTTGACACGTTGTTTGTGCTTACGAAGTCGGCGATTTCACGCATGCGAGCCGGGCTTGGTTCGGCTTCTGGGTTCAAGCCAGAGATACCCATTTGGGTGAAACCAAATGCTTTTGCCAGATAACCGAAGGCATCATGTGACACCACGAGCTTGTCAGATGCACAGTTGCCCAGTGCCGCCTTGTAATCACGAGTAAGTGCAGTCATTGCTGTGGTCAAGGCCGCGGAACCTGAAGTGAAGGTTGATTTTGCTGCGGGATCGATTGATGAAAGTCGGCTTGCGATCGTCTTGCCGATTGCCGACATATTGGCGGGGTCTAACCAAACGTGCGGATCGGCGCCGTCGTCGCCTGCCAGCAGTGTGAGATTTGCAGTGACATCAATTGCGCGATCAGCGGCTTGTTGGGCGATGGCATCGTCCACTGCGGGTTGAAATCCTTTGACATACAGCACGAGGTCAGCCTTGGAAATTTCAGCAACTTGAGCAGCGCTGAGTTCCAGATCGTGGGGTTCAACGCCAGGCGAGGTCAGGTTTGTTACGGAAACCGCAGATCCGCCTACCTGCTGGGCTGCGTATTGCAGCGGATAAAACGCAGCGACCACGCTCACGGACGATAGTGAGGATTCAGATGCACCAGTGGTTGAACCGCAAGCTGCAAGGAACGGCAGACCCAGCAGCACAGTGCTGGTACCAAGGATCGCGCGGAGTCTCATGCCGCAAACTTAGGCCTTAATGAAAATGATTGTCAATTTCAGGTTAGAAGTTCCCCGTGAACTTGAACACCGTGATGCCAGCTGCGGCCAGCACCACAACCAAGCGAATAAAACGAGCTTGGGCGGGCAGCACGGGCCAGGCCAACACCAGCAACCACGCCAAGAAGAGGGTGACGATGGAAAGGAAGATGCCACCAAGCCAGGCCAAGTCGCCCGTTTGAATCAAGCCAAGGAACAAGAACGAGGCCATTAACACCACGATGATCCACTTTGGCATCCGCGAAAGCATGATCACGAAAGGCAGTGACCGTCGCTCAACGGCTGCTCGACCTGGTCTGCTTGGACCGCGAACACCCTTAGGTAGGTTGCTTGAAGGCTTGGCCATGATTCCTCCGGATGTGGGTGGCGGTAGCGTCGACTTGTGGATCGAATCTTTGGTGACTCTAGTGCGCCCATTCTGGTGGTCATCAACCGATTCCGGGTGTCAGAACACGAGACAGCCCAGTTTGCCGAAGACTCCCGAGTCGCTCTGGCCACTCTTGCCGAAAGCATTGGATTCATTGACGGGCTTATCGCTCAGTCAACAGATGAAGCAGATCTGCGCCTGATCACCACCCGTTGGATCAACGTTGGTTCCTATCGACGGGCTCTGTCGCGCTTCGAAGTGAAGATGTCAGCGATCCCGTTGCTGTCAAAAGCAGTGGATGAATCCTCGGCATTTGAGGCGGTGCAGTTCATCGCCAATGGCCAGACCAGTGACGTCACTTCGGGCCGAGCAGCCGATGCCGATGAGATTGGTCTTGGACACGCATCTGCCCCATCAGTTCCACCAATTCGAAGCTAGCCTCGTAGACTCGCCGCACCCGCCGACAACCAGCCGGATTGGAGCGCCCAGGGCGCCCCGGAAAAGGAGCGCCTCATGGCCGCCGATCGTGTAGATGCAGTAGTCAACCTTTGTAAGCGACGCGGATTCGTCTTCCCGTCGTCTGAAATTTATGGCGGCACCCGCTCCGCTTGGGATTACGGCCCCAATGGTGTTGAGCTCAAAGACAACGTTCGTCGCCAGTGGTGGCAGTACATGGTGCGTGGTCGCGAGGATGTTGTTGGTCTTGATTCCTCCATCATCTTGGCTCCTCAAGTGTGGGAAGCATCAGGTCACGTCAACGCATTCGTCGATCCGCTGACCGAGTGCAAAAAGTGCAACCGTCGCTGGCGTGCTGATCAATTGATCGAGCAGTACGAAGACAAGCACGGCAAGTCTCCGGCCAATGGTCTTGCTGACATCACCTGCGCCAACTGTGGCAATAAGGGTGAATTCACCGAACCACGCGACTTCAACGGCATGCTGCGCACCGCCGTTGGCCCTGTTGAAGATGCTGGCGCAATTCACTACCTGCGCCCAGAAACCGCGCAAGGTATTTTTGTTAACTACTTAAATGTGATGAATGCAGCTCGCAAGAAGCCACCATTTGGCATTGGCCAAACCGGAAAGAGCTTCCGCAACGAAATTACGCCAGGCAACTTCATTTTCCGTACGCGCGAATTCGAGCAGATGGAAATGGAATTCTTCGTCAAGCCAGGAACCGACGAAGAGTGGCAGGAATACTGGATGCAGGCGCGCTGGGATTGGTATGTCGATCTTGGTTTGAACCCAGAAAACATGCGCTTCTTCGAACATCCAAAAGAAAAGCTTTCGCACTACTCAAAGCGCACAGTTGATATTGAGTACCGCTTCCGTTTTGCCGGATCAGAGTGGGCAGAGCTCGAAGGCATTGCGAACCGCACTGACTTTGACCTCACCACCCATGGTCAGCATTCAGGTACTGATCTTTCTTACTTCGATCAAGAAGCCAATGAGCGCTGGACGCCGTATGTGATTGAGCCGGCTGCAGGTTTGACGCGTGCTGTGTTGGCGTTCTTGCTTGATGCATACGACGAAGATCAAGCACCAAACTCAAAGGGTGGCGTTGACACCCGCACGGTGCTTCGCTTTGATCCACGTCTTGCTCCAGTGAAGGTAGCGGTGTTGCCACTTTCACGTAACGCTGACCTTTCACCAAAGGCCAAAGATCTTGCCGCTGAACTGCGCAAGCGTTGGAACGTTGAGTTTGACGATGCTGGTGCCATTGGTCGTCGTTACCGCCGTCAGGATGAAATCGGAACGCCGTTCTGCGTGACGGTTGACTTCGACACCCTCGATGATCAGGCAG
>WLOE01000111.1 GCA_009699465.1 Actinomycetota bacterium
TAATTGCAGCTTCAGTACATTCAGTCATTCCGCCAACCATTGATGCTGACGCAGTTGGTGTCACATCAGTAGATGCATCATCACTGCTTGAACATCCTGCAAGCGCTGCGCCTGCAATAAGAGCAGTTGCGAGCAGCATTACCCCACGAGCATGAATCACAGTTCCTCCACTTATAGATGTGACGTTTACGCAATTCACTGTATCCAAGAACTCATGCTGCATTTGGCACAAACAGATGAGTGCTAGCGAGCAATACTCACTGCGTGCAACGCAATTCCTGCCGCAACCGAAGCGTTGAGTGACTCATTTCCATCAAACATATCGATGCGCACTTGCCAGTCACAGGTTTCTGCAACCAAACGCGACAGGCCCTTTCCTTCAGAACCAATCACGATCACAACTGGCTCAGCTAGTACACGCTTCGGTAAGTCTGCAAGGGTGTGCTCTGCTTCAGCAGCCAAGCCAACAACGGTGTAGCCAGAGGTTTGCAATGACTTTAGGGAACGCGTGAGGTTCGTGACCTGTGCCACGGGAACACGGGCAAGTGCGCCCGCTGAAGTTTTCCATGCGCCAGCGTTCACACCAGCAGAGCGGCGAGCAGGCACAACAATTCCACCTGCACCAAACGCGGCCGCCGACCGAGCGATTGCACCAAGGTTGCGTGCGTCGGTGACGCCATCAAGAGCAACGATCAGGTTGCTATTAGAGATGTCACTTAATTCCGCATATTCATAGGCCGGGACAGTCAGGACCATGCCTTGATGGACACCGCCATCAGTCATGCGATCAAGTTCGATCTTCGTTACTTCAAGAACTGGAATGTTCGATGAAATAGCACGACGAAGCGACTCGCGCCAACGGTCATCTGCTTCAACACGTGTTTGCATGTACAGCGTTTTGCCAGGAACACCAGCGCGTAAACCTTCGACCACTGAGTTTCGGCCCATCAACATGCTCGAGTCTTCGCGACGTGCGGGGCGACGACCACCCGTACCTGACGAACGCGGGCTTTCCGAAGCGCGATCTGCAGCGTTCTTGCGCTTTGCTGCTTGATGGTACGGACGCTCAACTGCCTTTGGTGTTGGTCCTTTGCCTTTGAGTTGCTTACGACGCTGACCACCTGAGCCAACAGTTGCGCCCTTCTTCGTGCCAGGGTTACGCATCGCTCCGCGACGCTGTGAATTGCCTGCCATGTGTTGTTACCCCTTGCTAGAAGTTCGTGCGCGATGAGTTATTGCTCGAGAGTCCAACGAGCCCCTTGTGGGGTGTCTTCAATGCGAATTCCCATGGCATCTAACCCATCGCGAATCGCATCCGCTGCTTCAAAGTCTTTACGTGCACGTGCATCTTGGCGCTGCTCAAGGAGAGCGTGCACCAACCCATCAATCACTTCAGTGGTCTGATCATCGCCACCTGTGCTCTTGGGCCAATCGCGTGGATGCAAGCCCAAAACATCGAGCATTCCCAACACCGCTCCATACGCAGCTGCGACGTCGGAACTGTTTTGCGCAGTGAGCGCCGCATTACCCGCGCGGATGGTCTCGTGTATCACCGCGCACCCTTGGGCGACCGAAAGGTCGTCGTCCATTGCGTCATCGAATTGCTGTGGACGTAACTCTTCAACAGTCGCGGCCTGGGCACCCAGAAACTCCTGGGCTCGTGCAATAAAGCCTTCAATGCGACGGAACGCCTGACCCGCCTCTTGTACCGAAGCATCTGAGTACTCAAGCATTGACCGGTAGTGAACTGACACTAAGTAATAACGAAGATCAACTGGACGAATACGCTTGACTACTTCGGAAACCAGCAATGAATTGCCTAATGACTTGCTCATTTTTTCTCCAGCCGTGGTGACCCAGGCGTTATGCATCCAGTAGTTCGCGAATCCATCGCCTGCAGCTTGTGACTGAGCAATCTCGTTTTCGTGGTGCGGGAAGATTAAATCAAGACCGCCACCGTGAATATCGAAATTCGCACCTAAGTACTTGTGGGCCATGGCAGAGCATTCAATGTGCCAACCAGGTCGGCCGTCACCAAATGGCGTTGGCCAAGAGGGCTCACCAGGCTTCACCGACTTCCACATAGCGAAGTCGCGAGGATCGCGCTTACCCATCGCCTCTGAATCAGCAGAAGAAACCATGTCATCGGGCTTTTGGCCACTGAGGTTTCCGTATTTCGTAAATGACTTCACGTCGAAATACACATCGCCATTGAGTTGGTATGCATGACCCGCCTCAATAAGGCGTTGCATAATCGTGACCATTTCAGTGATGTGGCCTGTTGCTCGGGGCTCATAGGTTGGCGGGAGGCAACCGAGCACGTTGTATGCATCAGTAAACGCTCGCTCGTTATTCATCGCAACAAGCCAGTAAGGAATTGCTTGGGCTTTTCCGTTGTTAATAATCTTGTCGTCGATATCGGTGACGTTGCGAATGAAGGTGACGTCATAACCGCGCGCGATGAGCCAACGGCGAAGCACATCAAAGGCGACTCCACTACGAATATGCCCAACGTGTGGCGGGGCTTGCACAGTTGCACCACACAGGTAAATCCCAGTTTTACCTGGCTCAATAGAAACAAACTCTCGCTGAGTACGTGCTGAAGTGTCATATAAGGAAAGTGCCACGGGTGCAGGTTACCGATCTGCCGTATTGGCTTGCTGCAGCACGAGTGCAACGGCGATTGCTGCAACGCCTTCGCCTCGACCTGTCAGACCCAAACCATCAGTGGTCGTTCCTGAAACCCGAATTGGCGCTCCCGCAGCTGCGCTCAACACGTTTTGTGCTTCTTCGCGACGCGCACTTATGCGCGGGCTGTTACCAATAATTTGAACAGAACCGTTTGCGATTGAAAATCCAGCAGCGGACACAAGAGCCGCGGTGTGCGTCAACATTGCTACACCCGATGCGCCTCTCCAGTTGGGGTCATCTGTTCCAAATACTGATCCAAGATCTCCAAGACCAGCAGCGGACAGCAACGCATCGCACAAGGCGTGACAGGCAACGTCAGCATCTGAGTGGCCAGCTAGGCCTGTGACACCTGGCCAATGCAACCCAGCCATCCACATCTCACGGCCTTCTTCGAAAGCATGCACATCTGTACCCATGCCGACCAGTGGCATCGCGTTCTCGTTACTACCCATGAGCGCGCCCCGCCCTTCGCTTGGCCAGCACGCTTTCTGCCAGCAATAAATCAATGGGTCGGGTGACTTTGAAGGCTTCTTCATGTCCGGGAATCACGTGCACGCCCACCCCTTGGCGCTCAACCAGACCCGCGTCATCGGTTGCGGTGTCATCGTCAGCTGCGGCATGGGCGGCTTGAAGAATGGCGCGATCAAAGCCTTGTGGCGTTTGAATGGCGCGCAAGACAGCTCGATCTGGGGTGCCGACGACCATTTCCAAGCCATCGACCTGCTTGATGGTGTCAGTTACCTGCAGAGCCGGAATCACTGCGGGGCGACCGCTTCGGACCTGCGCAACAACAGCGCTCACCACTTCACTTGGAACAAATGGCCGAGCAGCGTCATGAACCAGGACTACGTCAACATCATCAGGTAACCCGATGAGAGCACGTGCAACCGAAGCTTGGCGAGTGTCGCCACCGCTCACCACCAAGATTTCAGCGCCAAGATCTTCTAGGAAGAGCGCACGCACTCGTTCAACTGCCTCTTCTGGAGCAGCGATCACCACGAGATCAACACTTCGAGAGCCAGCTAGGGCATGGACCGCGTGCACCAACATTGGAGTTCCGCCAATAAGCCGTAAAGCTTTTGGAACCCCAGCACCCAGACGCTCACCGCGCCCGGCTGCTGGCACCAGGGCAGCTGTGCGCCCTAGAACACTCACGTCTAGGAGGCGAGGACCTCATCGAGGATGGCCTCAGCCTTGTCCTCGTTGGTCTTCTCTGCTAGAGCCAGTTCACTCACAAGAATTTGACGTGCCTTGGCCAGCATTCGCTTTTCGCCAGCTGACAGACCACGTTCTTTTTCACGGCGCCAAAGGTCGCGAACGACTTCGGCAACCTTGATGACGTCTCCTGATGCCAACTTCTCCAAGTTCGCCTTGTAGCGGCGCGACCAGTTGGTTGGTTCTTCGGTGTATGGCTGACGCAGCACGTTGAATACGCGCTCCAAGCCAGCCGCATTGACCACATCGCGAACGCCCACGAGATCGACATTGTCAGAGGGGACGCGAACGGTCAGATCGCCCTGAGCTACGCGCAGTACGAGGTACTCGCGATCCTCGCCCTTAATCTGTCGCATCTCTACGGCTTCGATTACTGCTGCCCCATGATGTGGGTAGACGACAGTGTCGCCAACGTTAAAAGCCATTGAGTAAAACCCCTTTCGAGGGATTAAGACTACCACGAGAAGACACCTAAAAATCTGGTCGCTACTCTTGCCCTGTGACAAACGTGATCCTGACCCAACGCGCCCATGCCCGACGCAGCTCAATTGCCTTAGCAGTTATCGCCCTTGTGGCCCTGCCTGCTCTGTCCGGCTGCTGGAGCGGCAAAGAGGCCACCACCAACATGCAAGCTGGCATGGCAACCGGCAATGGCATTGAAGCCGAGATCGGCACAATGGAGGTCGTTAATGTCACTTTGGTGAAGGGTGACGGCGTTGGCCCGGCCCAACTTATCGGCACGATTGTCAACAATGGCCAGACCGCTGACTCAGTCGAGAGCGTTGAGCTGGATGGCAAGCCGGTGACATTTCGCCCAGCCCTTACCTCGATTCTGGGTGGCCAGGCCATCTCTTTTGGTTACCAAACTGCAGGCGTGAAAGCTCCGGTTCGTGGAGCTA
>WLOE01000112.1 GCA_009699465.1 Actinomycetota bacterium
GTGGTGACAGCCCATCCAGACGATGTTGATTTCGGCGCTGCCGGAACCGTGGCAACCCTTACGGCCGCTGGGATTCAGGTGAGTTACTGCATCGCCACAAATGGCGATGCCGGCGGCTTTGACCCCTTGGTCCCCCGCTCAGAGATTCCCAACATCCGCCAAGCTGAGCAAACAGCCGCTGCTGCAATCGTGGGCGTCACCGACTTGCGATTTCTTGGCTACAAGGATGGTGAACTCACAGTTTCACATGATCTTCGTCGCGACATCAGCCGTGTGATTCGTCAGGTCAAACCCCAACTCATGATTATCCAATCCCCCGAGCGCAACTGGGCCCGAATCCCAGCATCACACCCAGATCACCTCGCCGCTGGAGAGGCCGCGATCTTTGCGATCTATCCAGATGCACGCAATCAGTTCGCTCACCCATCACTGTTTGATGACGAACACTTGGAGCCTTGGACGGTTCATCAGGTGTGGGTCATGGCGGGGCCAAACATTGATCACTACATCGACATCACCGATCAGTTCGATCGCAAGCTTGAAGCACTCAAGGCGCACGAAAGCCAAACAGCACACATTGATGATTTTGATGATTTCATTCGCGGTTGGGGCTCAGGCACAGCAAAGGCGGCCAACTTTGCAGAAGGCCGCCTGGCTGAAGGATTTATGAAGGTTCAGATTCCATAAGTATTACCAGAACACAGCAATAACGACGTTCAGCAACGTCAATGCGCCAATCGTTGCCCACAACCCAACCTGCGGAGCAGGCTTCTTGCGACCGATCCACGCAAGGGCTGTGATGATGAGGACCACGATCAACTTGATGCCAATCTTGGTCATATTCGGTGCCTCTTCGTCATCAAGAACATCTGACTCAAGAAGGCCCACGAGTACTACACCGGTGACTAACTGAGTAAGAGCACCGTGCAACATCGCCGGGTTGACACCCTTGTCTGGACTTTTCATCTGCACGATGAAGCCACCGAGCAAACTAGCCAAACCTACAAAGTGCAAGACAACAATCAGGTTATAAAGAAATTCCATGGCAACACCGTAACCCGTCGTACCCGTAAATCGACCGAACCCGCGCTATTCCCATTCAATAGTGCCTGGCGGCTTGCTCGTAATATCCAGCACCACTCGGTTCACTTCACGCACTTCATTGGTGATGCGCGTTGATATCCGTTCAAGTACTTCATATGGCAAACGCGACCAGTCAGCAGTCATCGCATCTTCACTGGAGACCGGGCGTAACACAATCGGATGCCCATACGTACGACCATCACCTTGCACACCAACTGAACGTACGTCAGCAAGGAGCACAACTGGGAACTGCCAAACATCACGATCTAGCCCGGCAGCAGTGAGTTCTTCACGCGCAATCGCATCAGCATCTCTCAGAATTTCAAGACGATCTTCATCAATCGACCCGACAATGCGAATCGCAAGCCCTGGCCCCGGGAATGGATGGCGCCAAACAATTTCAGGTGGCAAGCCAAGGTCAAGACCAACTTGACGAACTTCATCCTTGAACAAGGTGCGCAGTGGTTCAATCAATTTGAACTGAAGATCATCAGGCAAGCCACCTACGTTGTGATGACTCTTGATATTTGCAGTTCCCGTGCCGCCACCTGATTCAACAACATCTGGGTACAGCGTTCCTTGAACCAACCATTCAACCTTTTCACCAGATGCGCCAGCTTCAGCAATAACTTCACGCTCTGCTGCTTCAAAAACGCGAATGAATTCGCGTCCAATGATTTTGCGCTTCTGCTCTGGATCAATAACGCCTGCTAGATGAGTCAGGAATTGTTCTTTCGCATCCACCACAACGAGTTTGATACCTGTAGCCGCTACATAGTCTTCTTCAACTTGCTCGGCCTCGCCTTTGCGGAGCAAACCATGATCAACAAACACACATGTGAGTTGATCCCCAACTGCCTTATGCACCAACGCAGCAGCCACCGCTGAATCAACTCCGCCAGAAAGCCCGCAGATCACGCGGCCCGTACCGACCTTCTCGCGAATAATCGCTACCTGTTCGTCGATCACATTCGACATGGTCCAGGTTGGTTCAAGGCCAGCAACGTTGCGTAGGAAATTCACCAAAATGCTTTGGCCGTGCTCACTGTGAAGAACTTCTGGGTGGTACTGAACACCGGCCATTTTGCGATCGATGTTTTCAAATGCTGCTACAGGCGCGCCAGGAGTACTTGCCGAAATTGAAAAACCCTCAGGAGCAACACTGACGCCATCGCCATGTGACATCCACACTTGGTGGGTCGCAGGAATACCTTCAAAAAGTTTTCCAGGAGAGATCACAGTGAGAGGAGTGCGGCCGTATTCACGTCCACCGGTATTGGCAACGGTGCCACCTAGAGCTTGCGCCATAGCTTGGAATCCGTAACAAATACCGAATACCGGAACGCCTAGTTCAAGAATCGCTGGGTCGAGAGAAGGCGCACCATCGTCATAAACCGATGAAGGCCCTCCACTTAATACGATGGCGGCCGGGGCTTTGGCTTGTATTTCGGCAGCTGTGATGGTGTGTGGAACAATCTCAGAGTAAACCTTTCCTTCACGCACGCGACGGGCAATCAATTGCGCATACTGCGCGCCGAAGTCAACGACGAGAACTGTTGGCTGTGCACTCACCTTTGATGCCTAACGTTGAAGGAACAAACACACTTACGTACTAAAAGCACCCATGAAACCGAAGATGATCAAAATCAGACCATTGACGGTGACCCCAACAATTACCGTGATCTTGAGCCATCGACGGGCCAACTTGCTTGACTTATTTGCAGCATCAAGATCGCTTCGGTCAACCGCCGCAATCGTTTTGATCGCGAAGATCAAAGCCACAATTCCAAAGGGAAAGAAGCACAACGCAGTTGCAGCCACGGCCCACCAAAGATAGGTGCGTGGCGCTACTTCCGCGACTTCTTCAACTTCAGTCATTGCCGTGATTAACCAATAACCATTTCAACGCGCTGGAATTCTTTGAGATCGCTATAACCAGTTGTGGCCATTGCCTTGCGAAGCGCACCAGCAATATTCATTGTGCCGTCTGCTTGCACACTTGGACCATGCAGCACTTCAGCGAAGGTTCCTGACTGCTCCAAAGTATTGCGCTTACCGCGAGGAAGATGTGGATGCCAAGCTTCAGCTCCCCAATGTGTGCCATTGCCTGGTGCATCTGTTGCGCGAGCGAGCACTGAACCGAGCATTGCAGCATCAGCTCCGCAAGCAAATGCCTTAACAATGTCACCACTTCGACCAAGACCGCCATCAGCGATCACATGCACGTATCGGCCACCTGATTCATCAAGGTAATCGCGGCGAGCCGCAGCAACGTCAGCAATGGCACTGGCCATCGGAACGCGCACGCCGAGTACATCAGATGTTGTGGAGTCGGAGGTTCCACCGAAGCCAACGAGGACACCAGCTGCGCCAGTGCGCATCAAGTGCAATGCAGCCTGGTACGTGGCACAACCGCCAACAATTACAGGTGCATCAAGTTCATAAATGAACTGCTTTAAGTTCAATGGCTCATCGTCAGCAGTCACGTGCTCGGCGGAAACAGTGGTTCCGCGAATCACTACCAGATCTGCACCAGCCTTGGCGACAACAGGTGCTAACGCAGCAGTGGCCTGAGGGCTTACCGCGACGGCCACTGTGATACCTGCTGCCTTAAGTTCTGCTACACGCTTTGCAATGAGCTCTGGATCGACTGCCGCAGCTGCATAGATTTCTTGAAGACGCTTTGTCGCACTCACCGCTGGCAACGCTGCGATCTCCTTCAAGAGCTTCGTTGGATCCTCATACCGACCCCACAAGCCTTCAATATTCAGTGTTGCCAACATCCCAAGATCACTGAGCAATTGGGCTGATGTTGGCGAAACAATTGAATCCATCGGTGCAGCGATGAATGGCAACTTGAATTGGTAAGCGTCAATATTCCAACTTGTTGATACACCCTGTGGGTCACGAGTACGTCGACTTGGAGCAATCGCTACTTCGTCAAAGGTGTAGCCACGGCGGGCGCGTTTAGTCCCACCAATCTCAATGGTGTCCACTTAGTTTCCTTATCGACCGGTGTAGTTAGGGGCTTCGATGGTCATCTGCACATCATGTGGATGCGACTCACGAAGACCTGCGGATGTAATACGAACAAAGCGACCGCGCTCATGTAACTCAGGAACATTTTGCGCCCCTGAGTAACCCATGGCAGCCCGCAAGCCACCAACAAGTTGATGCGCGACAGCGGTGAGAGGTCCGCGATATGGAACCAGGCCTTCAATGCCTTCTGGAACAAGCTTGTCGTCGCTCAGCACATCGTCTTGGAAGTAGCGGTCTTTACTGTAAGAACGAGCTTCACCACGTGACTGCATGGCTCCGAGTGAACCCATGCCACGGTACGACTTGAACTGCTTGCCACCAATGAACACCACATCACCAGGGGCTTCTTCAGTGCCTGCAAGTAGTGAGCCGAGCATCACAACATCGGCACCAGCAACGAGCGCTTTGGCAATGTCACCTGAATACTGCAAACCACCATCGCCAATTACTGGCACTCCAGCAGGTCCTGCAGCAAGCGACGCTTCGTAAATTGCTGACACCTGAGGAACTCCAACACCGGCAACAACGCGCGTGGTACAGATCGATCCTGGACCAACACCAACCTTGACACCATCTGCGCCAGCATCAATCAGAGCTTGTGCGCCTTCGCGAGTCGCAACGTTGCCACCGATGATGTCAATA
>WLOE01000113.1 GCA_009699465.1 Actinomycetota bacterium
GCCGAAACTGCCGACCATCATGACCACTTGATCGAACTGGGTCGGTCCAAGTTGGCTCGTAAGGGTTGTGACTTGCTGGTGGTGAATGAAGTTGGGACTCAAGAGGTGTTTGGGTCCACTGAGAACAGTGTGGTGATTTTGGGGTCGGATGGTTCTTTGGTCCAGATTGACCGCAGTTCAAAAGCCCAAGTCGCTGATGCGCTTTGGGACCTTGTCGCTCCACGGGTTTCCTAGCTGTACCGACTAGACTTCAAATTCGCAATTGGCGGGAGTTGCGTCAGCAATTTCCGGCCGTAATTCAGTATTTAAGGGGTAGGGCAAGTGTCGAAGAGACTGTTTACTTCTGAGTCCGTCACTGAGGGTCATCCAGACAAGATGGCCGATGCCATCAGCGATGCCATCCTCGACGATCTCTTGCGGCAAGACCCAACCAGCCGCGTAGCGGTTGAAACATTGCTGACCACCGGTCAGGTTCACGTTGCTGGCGAGGTCACTACTTCAGGTTTTGCCGATGTGATGAACCTTGTGCGCGAAACTGTTCTTGAAATTGGCTACGACTCATCAACCAAGGGTTTTGATGGCGAGTCTTGTGGCATCCAGGTGTCCATCGGCAAGCAGTCACCTGACATTGCCATGGGTGTTGACGATGCTTACGAAGAGCGCGCAGAAGGCTCATCAGATCCGCTCGACCGTCAAGGTGCCGGCGATCAAGGTTTGATGTTTGGGTATGCCTGCACCGACACCGTTGAGTTGATGCCGCTGCCAATCTCCCTTGCTCACCGTTTGTCCGAGCAACTCACTGCAGTGCGCAAAGACGGCACCGTTCCGTACCTTCGCCCAGATGGCAAGACCCAAGTCACCATCGAATACGACGAGAATCAGCGCCCGGTACGCATCGACACGATCGTGGTGTCCAGCCAGCATGCAGCTGACATCAATCTGGACACCATGCTTGCTCCAGATATTCGCAAGTATGTTGTTGAACCCGTTCTTGCAGCCATTGATCTTGATTCCAAGGATTTTCGTTTGCTCGTGAACCCAACAGGTAACTTTGTTGTCGGCGGGCCAATGGGCGATGCAGGCCTGACCGGTCGAAAGATCATCGTGGACACATACGGCGGCATGGCTCGTCATGGTGGCGGTGCTTTCTCAGGCAAGGATCCATCAAAGGTTGACCGCTCAGCTGCATACGCCATGCGATGGGTAGCTAAAAACGTGGTAGCTGCAGGTCTTGCGACGCGTTGTGAAGTTCAGGTTGCGTATGCAATCGGTAAGGCGCATCCAGTGGGCGTCTTTGTTGAAACTTTCGGCACCGGGGTCAAGAGTGATGAAGCGATCCAAGAAGCAGTACTTCGCGTATTCGATCTTCGACCAGCGGCAATCATTCGCGATCTTGATCTGCTTCGTCCGATCTACCGCACCACAAGTGCGTATGGTCACTTCGGTCGTCCTCAAGGTGTGAACTCGTTGCTCGACAATGTTGACGCGTCAAAGCGCACACAGGTCGGACCAACCTTCACCTGGGAGAGCACCGATCGTGCCGAGCAATTACGTGAGGTTGCAGGCCTCTAGCCTGTTCGCGTGAGTGATCAGCTTGAGTTCCTGCCCAAGCGTGCCAAACCGGTACGCAAGGCAACAGCGCTTGCTGAAGTAAATCCTGTGGCGCAGGTGCGCATTGATGCACCACTGCCACATCTTGATCGCATTTTCGATTATTCGATCCCGGCTGCCCTTGATGAGCAAGTTCAGCCGGGTGTGCGAGTTCGGGTGCGCTTCGCGGGCCGCTTAATCAATGGTGTGGTGGTTGGTCGCATAAGTGAAAGTGAAGCCAAGAGTCTGCGCCCCCTGGAGCGCGTGCTTGGCCCAGAACCAATTCTCACTCCCGCAACCGCCGCGTTAGTCACGGCTGTTGCAGAGCGGTTTGCTGGAACCTTTAGTGACGTGTTTCGTTCGGCAGTGCCACCAAGACATGCGCGAGCAGAGAGCGCGCCCTCAACTCGCGCGACGAAAGTCGCCGAACTTCATGAGGATGATTGGGCATCGTGGGATCGCTATGTGCATGGACATGCATTACTGCAGCGTGCAAGTGAGGGTCGATTAGCCAATGTACGCGGGGTATGGGGGAGCGCACCGGCAAAAGCTTGGACAGCAGACGTGGTTGCGTTAATTCATGCAGTGCTCTCGCAGGAAACCGGTGGCGTACTTGTTGTTGTTCCCAATGCCTGGGATGTGCAACAACTTGTAGCCGTCACCGATGACCTCAAAGACACTCGAGCATTACTCAGTGCTGAGCTTGGTCCTGAGCGGCGCTATCGTGAATTCTTATCCGTATTACGAGGTCAATCACGGCTAGTAGTTGGCACCCGAAACGCCGTGTTTGCTCCCGTGCAGAATTTGCAACTCGTCATCGTGTGGGATGACGCAGACGATGCGTGTTGGGAACCGCAGGCTCCTTATTGGAACGTGCGCGATGTAGCTGCTCTGCGATCTCAGCTTGAAGGCTGTGCACTTCTCGTTGGTGGGCCTTCACGCAGTGTGGAAACCCAAAGTTGGATTGAAAGTGGTTGGGCCACAGCTCTTGAGCCAGAACGCGACTGGTTGCGGGCACATGCGCCCGTGGTTCGAGCGTTGGAAACAGAGGATCTTGCACGAGATCCAGCAGCTGCCTCGGCTCGCATTCCGCACACTGCCTGGGCGGTTGCCAAGGAGGGTCTGCGTACAGGGCCGGTGTTGATTCAAGTACCACGTAAGGGTTACTTGCCACTTCTTTCTTGTCAGCAATGTCGTGAGCCCGCGCTGTGTGCATGTGGTGGACCACTGTCATTGAAGTCGCAGAACGCTGTGCCACAGTGCATGTGGTGTGGAGCGCTTGCAGGCAGTTGGTCGTGCACGAATTGCCAAAGCACGAAATTCCGTGCGGTTGCCACGGGTGTGGAGCGAACTGCAGAAGAGTTTGGACGAGCTTTCCCGGGCACACCAATTATTTGGTCGTCGGGTGACAACATTCATCGCCAAGTTGATGCAACACCCGCATTAGTTGTGGCAACACCTGGTGCGGAGCCAATTGCTGCCGACGGGTATTGCGCCATGGTGTTGCTTGATGCACGTGGGCAACTGATGCGACCGGGCTTGCGAGCAAGTGAAGAAGCAGTACGCCGCTGGTTTGCCGCAGCGTTACTCGCACGACCCAAGGCCCATGTGGTGCTCACTGCTGATCATGCGCTCATGTCAGTTCAGGCACTGGTGCGTTGGGATGCAGGTTGGTTTGCCACTCGAGAACTTGCCGACCGCAAAGCCACTGGGCTGCCACCAGAATCACGCGCTGCGGTACTCAAGGGTGAACACAATGATCTGATCGAAGTGATCGAATCGGTGCAGCGAACCGTTGAGGTTCGAGTCTTAGGCCCCACAGATGGAAAAGCGATAGTGCTGGCTGCCCGAAAAGAAGGCGCACAACTTGCTGCGACCCTGCATGCGATTGCGGTTGCTCGCAGTGCCAAGGCTGCGCTTGGCGTGGTGCATGTGTATTTGGACCCACGGGAGCTCTAGGGGAGCTCCTAGGCAAATTTGATGTGTTACGCGTGTGACTACCGTGACTTGTGGGGTTTCCTCGCTATGGTCTCGCCATGGCGTCACGTACGTCCGCCCCAGCACGTTCGCGTGCGGCAAGCGGATCTTCCCCACGTGGCAGCGCGAAGAACAGCGCTGCTCGCAAACCTGCCCCTGCAAAAAAGCCTGTCAAAAAGAAGGCCGCGGCCAAGCGCCCGTCCAAACCCCTGCAACCTGGGCCGTTGGTGCGGGTGGTCCTGTGGTTTGGCCGCATGCTTCGCGGTCTTTGGTTGGGCGTGGCAACAGGAATTGGTCACCTAGCCCGAAGCTTGGGCTCTGGTGCTCGTGATCTGGAAGCCCATGAACGTCGTGACGGACTTGCCCTTGGCCTATTGGCGACCACCGTGGCACTCATTGCGGGCGTGTGGTTTGGCGTAGATGCCTGGTTCGTGTCAGCACTATCGATGATCAGTCATTCACTCGTTGGTGTGCTGGCAGTCTTCGTCCCTATCCTGCTTGCTGTTATTGCCTGGCGGACCCTGCGTCATCCCGATGAGGCTTTTATTCCTGGTCGAGTGCTTATCGGTGGCTCGGCACTTGCCATTGGTCTGATGGGTATGTGGCATGTACTCAATGGAACTCCGAGCCCAAGTGATGGCGCCAACGCCATGGACGCCGCCTCCGGTTTCTTTGGTTGGTTATTCACCGCGCCACTTGTGACAGCAGTTGGCCCAATTGTCACCGGCGTTGTGTTGGTGCTCCTGATTGCTTTCGGTGCACTTGTAGTTACGGGAACTTCCCTCCAAAGCGCAAAGAACTTCTTTGCTAGAACCACCAATCGTTCAGAAGTAGCTGATGAACAGGGTGAGTTTGAGTACGACGAAGACTACGAAGAAGATTACGCAGAGATTGACAATGATGTTTTCCCAGAAGTGTTGGCAGGAGATGAGCCATTTATCGCTCCAGTCATCGAAGAAGACCATCGCCCAGCTGCCTTATTGATGTCCGGCA
>WLOE01000114.1 GCA_009699465.1 Actinomycetota bacterium
ATTGCAATCGGCGTACTTGTTGCAGCCGTGGTGCTTGCTGCATGGTGGTTCTATCCAGTGTGGACTGGACAGGTGATTCCGTATGACCAATGGAATTTGCGCATGTGGATGCCGACCTGGATTTAGCGGTGATTAGCCGTTGGCGACACGAACGATCGGCAGTTCAGCCGTTTCGTCTTGGTGGCTCACCACAACTGGAGCGTTCGCGGTGTCAACGCGACGACGCATCGTGTTCGCGGCATTCACCATTGCTTCGCCATCCCATTCATTTGGGCGATTGCGATCAATTGGTCGCGGAATCACTGAAGCGCGCGGTGAATTCACGTAGGTAGGAAGTGTTGATGGAACTGCTTCCCATGATTCCTCTTCATCCCAGGCATTCCAGTTTTCCCAGTCATCATCAACTGCAGGAGTAACTGGTGCCGCTGGAGCCACTGGCGCTGCAACTGGGCGGCGGGTGCGGGTTGGCTCAACATAAGCATTTCGTGATGAGTTGCATGAAGTGCTTGAGGAGGTGCGCTGTGATGCGGTCATGGTGGTTGCGACCACAAATCCGGCAACCAGAACAGCCATAAACATTGGTAGCCACTTGGGAACTACCGAGGCAACAGCCAGCAGCAAAGTGATTGCCAACAGTGCGGTAAGTGACCCAAGAACGATCGTGCGACGCTGCGCGGCCCGCTCATGAGCGGATTGGCGGTACTGATTGCTCGCTGAGCCACGATTTTCCACAATTTCCCCAGATCGTTGACTACCTAGCGAACGCATTGCAGTGCTAAAGCGAGTTGTTGACCGAACTTCGCTGACCTGATCGTGACGTCGCAGCCACATGGGAATAAGAACTGCAGCCCAAAGCGCGATGATCACCAGATAGATCAATCCCGTCACGATCCGTACGTTAGGCCCCGAAGCACGGGACAAGTTGGATGTGACGATTACGAAATTTGGCGTGTCGTGAAATTACCGGTATACGTCAACGCGATTGTGACGCTCTCCAATGGTTCACAAACCCTTGCGGACGTTCGCCGGCGATCACTGCGTAACAGATGTGATCGCGCCAATCCCCGTTGATATGTAAGAAGGATCGACGCAAACCTTCTTCTGGAATCTCTAATTTTTCCACCACTCGTCGCGAGGCTGCATTCTCCGGACGGATCTGGATTTCAACCCGATGAAGTTCCAGCTCTTCAAAACAAAAATCCAATGCCATCGCTACTGCAGTAGGCATAATTCCGCGCCCGGCGACCTTTTCATCGATCCAATAGCCGATATACGCCGAGCGCAGTGAACCAAAAGCGATGCCACCGATGGTTAATTGTCCGACGAGTTCACCTTGATATGTCACTACCCAGGGCACGACCCGGCGAATTCGGGCCTGTCGGTGCAAGGTTCGCACCATGACACTAAATGAAGCCGGGATTTCTCCAGCCATTTGGCCTTCTTCAGGAACTGTGGCCTCCCATTGCTCTAGCCAATGCAGATTTCGACGGCGTACCTCGCGCCAAGCTCTGGCATCACGAAGGCGAATCGGGCGAAGTCCAATCTCGCCTTCAGTCAGGGTTGCTTGCCAACTCACGAGAGATTGGCGACGTACTCGCGCAGCCAAGCCCGCAGGTCAGGGCCGAGATCTTCACGTTCTGCGGCCAACATGATGTTGGCTTGGAGATAGGAAAGTCGATCACCGGTGTCATAGCGGCGTCCCCCAAAGACCACACCGCGAACTCCGCCGCCTGCTTCTGCGGGCATCGTTGCCAGCACGCGAAGGGCGTCAGTTAACTGGATCTCGCCGCCGCGACCAGGAGCCGTGTTGCGAAGTACGTCAAACACAGCAGGATCAAGCAGATAGCGACCAATGACTGCATATGAACTTGGGGCTTGCGCGACTTCTGGCTTTTCCACGAGGTCGGTCACTAACACCACATCGTCTTCGCCGGTTACTTCAACGGCAGCACAGCCATAGAGCGAAATTGATTCAGCCGGAACTTCCATCAAGCAGATAACTGAACCGCCGTGCTGATCACGCACTTGCATCATGCGCGGCAGGATCGGATCGCGTGGGTCAATGAGGTCATCACCCAGCAGTACTGCAAATGGCTCATCGCCCACATGGTTTTCGGCGACCAACACAGCGTGCCCAAGGCCCAGCGGATCGCCCTGACGCACATAGTGAATCCGAGCGAGCTCGGTTGGTTCAGTTACTAAGACCAGGCGCTCGTCGTCACCTTTGCGCTCCAAGGCTTCCTCAAGCTCAAAGTTGCGGTCAAAGTGATCTTCGAGCGGGCGCTTACTGCGACCAGTAATAAAGAGGACATCTTCCAAACCGGCAGCCACAGCTTCTTCCACCACGTACTGGATAGCTGGCTTATCAACGACCGGAAGCATCTCCTTTGGAGTTGCCTTGGTGGCAGGAAGAAAGCGGGTACCCAGGCCAGCTGCAGGCACCACGGCTTTACGCACCACTTTGGACATAGGTGAGACCCTAGCTGCCCAACATGCGGCACGATGGTTACGTGGCTATCAATTCGTCGGAAACGTCTGAGCAAAAGGCGCTCATCCGACGTCGAATTCGTACGGCACGTGCCGTTCAGGCCCCATTTGTTCGCGCCGAGTCTGGCCGAACTTTCGCTCACGGAATCCTGGAAGTGATCAACCCCCTTCGACCTACCTGCATAGCTGCCTATTTCTCAACAGCCAGTGAGCCAAGTACCGACGAACTTCTTCATGAGTTGTGGTCACGCGATATTCAGGTACTCACACCGCGGGTTGATGGTGACGATCTCATCTGGGTTGAAACCGAACGCGAAACACCTACGCAGATTGGTGCCTTTGGTATCCGTGAAGCACAAGGCACGGCCATGGTCGATCTAGGTGAAGCACAGGTAATCGTGTTACCGGCACTCGCAATTGATCCGATGGGACATCGCCTCGGTCAGGGTGGTGGTTACTACGACCGCGCGCTAGCAAAGTTCTCCTTGCCGCCATTGTTGATAGCCATGGTTCACAACGATGAAGATCTGCAAGATATCCCTGTTGAATCACACGATGCACGTGTAGATGTTGTGGTTACCGATGCTCGCGTTCGCTACATCACGCCAAAGCAGAAGTGATTGACCAAGTAATCCAAAGGCTTGCAACGCATAGTCCTGTCATCAACGCGATGAATACCCAAAATGCAGCGCGCTGCTCGCGCCAAAGTGCAGTGCTTTCCCAGGCGAAACCGGAAAAGGTCGTCATGGCTCCGCAAAATCCACTGCCCACCACGATTGCGAGTGTTGGGTTGTCAAGACCAAGAATGAAACCCAACAACGCTGAACCAAAAATGTTGACAACAAGTAAGCCCAACGGAATGCGACTTGCTCCGGTTCGTTCCGTAACCAGTCGATCAACGACATAACGCGTCGGCGCACCAATGCCAGCGCCAAGCGCTACCCAGCCAACTGTTGAAAGATTCATCCGGTACGCACGCTTCGATAAAGCCAAGCGCCAACCGGTACGGCAACGAGTCCAGCGAACAAGGTCGCCGCTATATAGATGAGAGTCGCTCCCATCGATACTTCCGTGAGCACTACATCAGCAGCGAAGGTTGAAAAAGTAGTAAATCCGCCAAGTACTCCAGTGATAAGAAATGGTTGGAGTAGTGGATTGCTAGTGCGTTCACGCACCCAAGGAAAGGCCAAACCAATAGCCAGCGCACCCACCACATTGACCGTCAATGTCGCAGTCAACTGCTGATAGGAGCCGGTGCCCAACACCTCCGCTAACGCTACGCGAGCCAGCGCACCCACAATGCCACCCACGGCAATGACTGTCAGCACGCGAAGGGGGAATCGACTCGTCACTCGCAAAAGACTAGGGGTCAAACACCTCAATTAGTCTCCAGCTTGGCTACCCGGCACAATTAGGACCTCAGAACCTGCACGTCACCACCGGAGGAATTAGTGCCAACCTACGAATACTCATGCTCCAACTGCGGTGCTGAGCTTGAGGTTGTACAGAAGATGTCCGATAACACCCTCGTTGATTGCCCAGAATGCAAGGAACCCACTCTTCGTAAGTTATTCAACAACGTCGGAGTCATGTTCAAGGGCTCTGGTTTCTATCGCACCGACTCACGAGCCGGTTCGGGAAACTCGGATTCAAGTTCGTCCAGCACTCCAGCAGCTGCACCAAGTAGCACCCCAAGCTCAACCCCATCAACGAGCAGTACCAATACCTCGGGCTCTTCAAGCAGCTCCAGCACTCCGGCTTCTAGCTGACCTGTGGATAACGGTTTTCGATAAACCGTCACAGTGCATACGCTCGATCGATGAGCGACCTTTCCGATCTCATTTCCCACGTGCGCATCTCGATTGCGCAGCATCGGCGCCTAGTTGCAGCTGCCTGTGCTGGCTTAGCAACACTGTTCTTAGTCTCAGCTTTCGTTGGGGAATCCACTACTCCGACATCGCCGGGCACTCCTGAAGCGATCGTTGCATCATTAGAAGTAAACGAAGTCGCAGTGCCGATTCTGCTTGCCGATAAACAACTGGCAGGGGCAGTGCAACTGGGC
>WLOE01000115.1 GCA_009699465.1 Actinomycetota bacterium
ATCACCAACAGCAGCTTTCGTCGCTGGAGTGAAAATCACCTTTGGAAGCAGCGAGCCATCTTTCAAACCGGGCGGCAAATTCACACCGCTGATTGAACGCTTTTCTTGGTATTCGATAAGACCTGAACCAGTGATGTAGCCGCGAACTACACACTCCACCGGAAGCATGTCGAGATCTGCACACACCATTGCGCGTCCAGCAACCTGATCTGGCACCTTTCCCGGAGTGATGTGGTTAGGAACGATGTCTTCCAACTGACGAAACCACCACAATGAAAGCGCAGTAAGAATGCGGCCTTTGTCTGGGATTAGGGAGGGCAGCACATAGTCATAGGCTGAGATTCGATCGCTGGCGACAAAGAGCAAACGACCTTCTGGGGTGCGGTAAAGATCGCGCACCTTGCCTGAGTAGACATGTTCATACTCTGGAGGCAACCCGTAGTCGGTTGCTTCAACGTTGGTCACAGAATGTCTCCAGGTGAGTAAGCAGCAGCGCCAGGGTTCGCTGCTGCGATAACAGAAACGCGATTGGCAATTGCTTTCACCTGTGCACCAGCGGCGCCTGTAAATGCAAGCGGCTCAGCAATCAACGCGCGGAGCTCATCGAGGGAAAGTTCCAAGCGTGAGTCTGCTGCGAGTCGTTCGAGTAATTCATTTTCGCCAGCAACCTGCTCGCGCATTGAAAGCGCAACAGACACTGCGTGCTCCTTGATCGCTTCATGTGCAATCTCGCGTCCAACACCCTTGCGCACCGCTGCCATCAACACTTTGGTGGTGGAAAGGAATGGCAAGTATCGATCAAGTTCGCGATCAATCACAGCGGGGAAGGCACCGAAATCATCAAGCACTGTCAAGAAGGTCTCAAATAAGCCGTCGAGAGCAAAGCTAGCGTCAGGCAATGCGACGCGGCGAACCACTGAACATGCAACGTCACCTTCATTCCATTGATTACCGGCGAGCTCTGACGCCATAGTCATGTAGCCGCGCAGCAACACCGTGAATCCGTTGACTCGTTCACATGAACGTGAATTCATCTTGTGAGGCATTGCTGATGAACCAACTTGACCCGGGCGGAAACCTTCAGTCACAAGATCAAGCCCGGCCATTAAGCGAATAGTTGTTGCGAGGCTTGATGGACCGGCAGCAACTTCAACAAAAGCAGAAAGCACATCGAAGTCGAGCGTGCGCGGGTACACCTGACCAACACTGCTGAGTACCCGTTGGAAACCAAGGTGCGCAGCTACGCGTGATTCAAGTTGCTCCAACTTTGCTGAATCACCGTCAAGCAAGTCGAGCATGTCTTGAGCCGTGCCTACTGGGCCCTTGATGCCTCGAAGTGGGTAACGACCAATCAAATCTTCAATGCGTTCAAACGCAATCAACATTTCGTCAGCAGCTGAAGCAAAGCGCTTGCCAAGTGTTGTGGTCTGCGCAGGCACGTTATGTGAGCGACCAGTCAGTGCTGTTTGTGAATATTGAACAGCCAAGGTTGAAAGACGCTGAAGTGCAGCGACCGTCTTATCTCGAACAAGCAGCATTGAACTCATCACTTGCAACTGCTCAACGTTTTCGGTGAGGTCGCGTGAAGTCATACCAAGGTGAATAAGTTCGTAGCCGGCGAGATCATTGAACTCTTCAATACGAGCCTTCACGTCGTGCTTGGTCACACGCTCGCGCGCAGCAATCGAGTCCAGATCAACGGAGTTGATGATGGCCTCATACGAGGCGATGGCATCAGTTGAGACATTCAGACCCAGTTCGGCCTGGGCCTTCATCACGGCTATCCAGAGCTGACGTTCCATGACGATTTTGGCCTCTGGGGACCAGATCTGGTTCATGGCTGCTGAGGCGTACCTACCAGCAAGGACATTGGGAATTGAGGCCGTCACTGGTCCATTCTTCCACGCCGCAAGTTGTCCACAGGCCACACCGCGGCCCAGGTTCTCCACAGGTCACTCATCGAGCCTTTCCCTCACGGATATCGGTCCATATGGTCAAAGAGTGCCCCTATAGCTCAATGGATAGGGCCTGCCTCCCACTCAGGCACGGTTGCCGGTTCGACCCCGGCTAGGGGCACCAAAACGAGGAACCCCCGTCGGATATGACGGGGGTTCCTCAATGAAGCCGGTTGCCGATTGCTCGAGCATGCCTCCCACTGCAAAAAGGCTAAGCCAAGGAAGGTGCGCCCGTCAACGGCTGTGGATTACTCCGAAGCACGCTTGGCGATGTCGCGGCGATGATGTGAACCAGCCAGCGAAATGAGGTCAATACCGGCGTACGCGCGCTCGCGAGCCTGCGCCAAAGAATCACCGACGGCAGTCACTGAAAGCACACGACCACCAGCAGAAACGACGTCGCCTTCATCGGTAATTCGAGTGCCTGCATGCAGCACATCAACGTCAAGAAGCGCATTGGCTTCTTCGATGCCAGTGATGACATCACCTGTGACAGGAGAGTCTGGGTAATTCTTGGAAGCGACCACCACAGTCACCGCTGCACCTTCGCGCCATTCAAGTGGCACGAGTTCGGCCACCTTGCCGGTTGCTGCCGCGAGGAGTACCTGACCAAGCGGCGACTTCAAACGTGCCAGGACAACCTGAGTTTCTGGATCACCGAAGCGAGCATTGAACTCAACGATGCGCACACCTCGCTTGGTTAATGCCAAACCTGCATAGAGCAAACCAACGAATGGGGTGCCGCGACGACGCATTGCGTCAACCATTGGTTGCAGTACCGAAGCTGTAACTTCTTCAACTAAACCAGCAGGAGCCCAAGGAAGCGGTGAATACGCACCCATACCCCCGGTGTTTGGGCCTTCATCATCATCATGCGCGCGCTTGAAATCTTGCGCTGGCTGCAACGCGATGATGTCGACACCATCGGTAATACCGAAGAGCGAAACTTCAGGACCATCGAGGTATTCCTCGACCAACACGCTTGGTGCCCCTTGCGCAAAACAATTGTCTGCGTGTTCAAGTGCTTGATGACGATCTGAAGTCACGATCACGCCCTTGCCTGCGGCAAGGCCATCGTCCTTCACTACATATGGCTCGCCGAATTCATCGAGCGCTTTCGCCACTTCATCAAGTGTGGTGCACGAATGCGCCTGCGCCGTAGCGACGTTGGCTTCACTCATGACCTGCTTAGCAAAGGCCTTACTTCCTTCAAGCTGCGCGGCTTCCTTTGACGGACCAAAGCACGCGATTCCACGCTCGCGAATTGCATCCGCTGCCCCTGCCACCAATGGAACTTCAGGGCCGACAACTACGAGATCGGCTTTAGTATCGACAGCCAGTTGAGCAACAGCATCTGGGTTCGAAACCTCAACAGGAAGCACTTCAATATCTGCTGCAATGCCAGCATTGCCTGGCGCACAAATTATCGAAGTAACTGACTCATCGGCTCGAAGCGCCGTGACGAGAGCGTGCTCGCGAGCACCTGAACCAATAACGAGAACGCGCATAACAGGTAAATCCTTGTCTGCCGGCTACGCGCCGACGTAATGCTTATCAATTGCAGAAAGAGCGGAATCAAGGCGAACCAGTGCCTCGTTCATTTCATCAACCGTAATCGTGCACGGTGGCACGACATGGATGCGGTTGTAATTAGTGAATGGTAATAAACCGTTCTTCTTGCATTCACTTACAAACTCGTTCATTGCAGGAGATGAGCCGCCGTAAGGAGCCAGTGGATCCTTGGTTGCACGATCAGTGACGAGTTCAACAGCCCAGAACACTCCAAGGCCACGCACTTCGCCAATAACCGGATGCTTTTCCTGCAACTCGCGCAGACCCGGGCCAAGAACTGTTTCACCGATCATCGCTGCGTTTCCCACAATCCCTTCATCGCGCATTGCATCAAGCGTCGCGACGATCGATGCCGCAGCAAGCGGGTGCCCTGAGTAGGTAAGACCACCGGGGAAAACTTGATTGTCGAAGGTTGCGGCAATCTCATCAGAGATCACGACTCCACCAACTGGCACATAGCCCGAGTTCACACCCTTTGCGAAAGTGATCAAGTCTGGTTGCGCATTGAAGTGATCAAATGCGAACCACTTGCCTGTCCGACCAAATCCGCACATCACTTCATCTGCAATCCACACGATGCCGTAGCGATTGCAGAGTTCGCGCACGCCTTCGAGATACCCAGGTGGTGGTACCAGGATCCCTGCGGTGCCAACCACTGTCTCCATCAAAATTGCAGCGATCGTTCCCGGGCCTTCAAATTGAATGACTTGCTCAAGATGAGCAAGTGCGCGCTCTGATTCTTCTTCAGGTGTAGTTGCCCAAAAGCTCGAGCGGTAGAGATACGGGCCGAAGAAATGAACGTGCGCATCCGCATACTCATTAGGCCAACGTCGTGGGTCACCCGTTGAGGCAATCGCTGCACCAGTGTTGCCGTGGTACGAACGATAAAACGAGAGCACCTTGCGCTTACCCGTGTGAATACGTGCCATGCGGATCGCATTCTCGACAGCGTCCGCGCCACCATTCG
>WLOE01000116.1 GCA_009699465.1 Actinomycetota bacterium
AGTTGGTCTGCCAAGACGACATCTTGGCGCCCTTTGCCATCGAACATCAGCTCAATGATCTTCAGGCTCATGCGAGTGCAGTGATGGCGATCGGTCGACGGAACATTGTCGATACCAATGGCAAAGTGATTTTTCGCAATCGCGGGTGCCAGCGTCTCAAAGACGGGCTGAATAACGGACCGCAGGTGATTCGCACGGCCTATCACGAAGGTACGAATGTAATTGGTGAGCCGGTAGCGGTGCTGTTCAAACGAGATCCGCTTTTACAGGCAATGCCGTGGAACGACGACAATCCGCTAGTGCTCGACCTCACTTGCTATGAAAAAGTTGCTGAACTTGGCGATGTTGTGGTGAGAAAAGAAGTGGTCGGTTCCTTTCGCGTGAGCACGAGTTCATGGTCGACGCGCTTAGCAAAAGTGCAATTGCATCAGTACCAGGCTTGGCAGAAGCAGTACGAGCGCAATGCAAGTCATTCAACATCTCGGATTGAAAAAATGCAGGCTGGCTTAGGAGCGCATCTGCACACAAGCATGCGTCGTGGCGCGTATATGTGGTTGCGTATTAATCGTTCCCTGCATAGCAAGCACGATCAGTAGCAACGCAAACGAACACGGGTACAGTTAGCTTCCGGCGGCTGGATTAAAGAACTGCTCAACCCCTGTTTTGTACGGAAGAATGATGTCCCCTGGGTACGAAACAGCTATTGATGGCAGCGCCACTGCGATGATTGTGAGCAGGGACATTCCTGAACCAAATCCAAGGGCATCGAGCCCCTGAAGACATTTTGGAACAGACCACACCAACACTGCAGCAATTCCTGCGCAGGAAAGTGCAACAGTAATTCGCGTTTGATCCAATGTGATCGCTGTAAAAAACATTGGAATGAGAACAATTCCAAGAATGAGTAGTAGCGCACGGCGCCACCACAACACTGTGCAGGCAATGACTACGAACACAAAGGCCAATCCAAAAGCCGCGTAAAAGCTGATTGGTGCCGCCTGCAGAAAGAACGAAAGACTCTGTCGAATATTTGGACCAAGGGAATCAACTCTGGATATGTAACCCATGTGTTCAAACCAGGCGAGCATTGCGAAGTATGCAATACAAGAAATCACCAGTGAGCTCACCGCGGCCCGCACAATTCCTGGAGCGCGAAGCGCCAGTGCAACCAGCACAAACGCAAGTGATGCAGCAACGGCTTGTTCGGGATTGCCGGCAACCATGATCAGGCCTGCGATAAACCCGATCCAGATATTTCTGCCGACAACTCCCAGCACAAGCGCTCCGAGCAATACGAACACATCCGAGCGTCCTATCGCACCAAAGAGGGTCTCACCGATTGGGCCCAAGACAATCAGCACTGACACCACTATTGCTGATCGTTTCGATAGAACGCGAAAGAGCAGTGCCCCAACAATCCACAATGTGGCGATAGTGATCAGCACACACAGTCGCGTGTAACTGTCCGGCTCATCTACCTGGAGGAGCCATGCAATTGTGCGAATTCCATACGACCCGCTGTCGCTTCCGCTTAGTGGAGTTGGAAACGTTCCCGTGAAGTTGGCGACTCCGGCATACGGCATCGACAACTCATACCCGCAATGAATCACTGAAATGATCGGCAGAATTGCGATCCAGATCACCGATGGAATTGAGTGGAAGAATCTCTCAAGGTGTTCAAAGAGTCGGAGCCAAAACCGCAAGGCAGCGGGAACCACTGCGTGGGACACCTTGGCCTCCGAGTCCGCCTCCTGGCGTATGAAAGCGCCAGATTAGCGAGATCTTTCAGCCTTACGCCTAGAATCGCCCAATGCCTCACACCCAGAATCAGGAATCACGGCCGCTGAATATCAGCGTGGTCATTCCGGTCTACCGGGGTGAAGAGACGCTTCCCAGCCTGATGACTGAGCTTGAGAAGTTCACCGCGACGCAACTGACACCACAAGGTCGACCATTCGCCGTGAGCGAAGTGCTCTTGGTCTGGGATCGCGGCCCGGGGCGCAGCGATGAAGTCATCCGTGAGCTTTCTGGTAAGCACGAGTGGGTTAAACCAATCTGGCTTTCCCGAAACTTCGGCCAGCACGCAGCAACCTTGGCCGGCATGACCTCTTCAGGTGGCGACTGGATCGTCACCATGGATGAAGACGGTCAACAAGACCCGCGCTTTATCGCCGAGATGATCGATACGGCTTACAACGAAAGCGCACAGTTGGTCTACGGGACACCAACCAACCCACCGCCACACAGCAAGGTGCGCAATCTTGGATCGCGCTCAGCTAAGCGCCTGTTTACTAACGTACTTTCCGATTCGAAGTTTGCCGAGTTCAACAGCTACCGCTTGGTGCTCGGCGAAGTTGGCCGCTCAGTTGCTGCTTACACCGGCAATGGTGTGTACCTCGATGTTGCTTTGAGTTGGGTTGTTGCTGACGCCACAACCTGCCCTGTGGTTGCTCGCCAAGAAGGGCGTTCCGCTGAGAACTACAACTACCGCAGGCTCTTTGCTCACTTCGGACGCCTAGTCGTATCCAGCGGTACCAAGCCACTTGCGATCGTGAGTTGGTTGGGCATTTTCTTTGTGCTCATCGGTGGCCTTGTCAGCGTGTGGGTGCTGTGGCAACGCTTTGTAGGAGACCTAGCAGTCACTGGATGGGCGAGCACGTTTGTTGCGCTCATGGTGATCGGCGGTGCGATTCTGTTGAGTCTGGGCATCGTTGCTCAATATGTAGGTGCAGCTACCAATATGAGTTTGGGTAAGCCGCTGTACGTAGTAGTACGCGACCCGGCAAGCACCTTTGATCCACGTAGCACTGACCCAAAGCAATAACAGTGCTCACCTGGATTGTCGGCTCGGGCGGCCTACTTGGCAGTGCGTTGAGCAAACACGTACAAGAAGCCAACAGATTCGAATCGCCGGGCTTTAACTGGAATGCACATGAATTACTCACCCAACAGTTTGATGAAGCGATCAAGGAATTCCAACACCAAGCTGGTCAGGAACCTTGGTGCGTGATTTGGGCAGCTGGCAGTGCAACTACATCAACTGATGTACCTGCAACAGCAAGAGAACTCTCTACCTTCAAGCACTTCACCGAAACACTTCGCAACCATGCGCCCCAAGGTCCAGGTATATTTTTTCTCAGTTCGTCAGCTGGCGGCGTGTACGCAGGATCAAGTGCTCCCCCATTCACCGATGAATCAGAACCGATTCCTTTGAGTGCTTATGGTCAACTCAAACTTGATCAAGAGCAACAAGCAAAAGAGGCGTTAAAGAACACCTGCCCGGTAATCATAGGCAGAATTTCAAATCTGTACGGTCCTGGACAAAACCTTGAAAAGCTTCAAGGGCTAATTTCGCGCCTGGCGCTTTCCGCAATTACCAAAGAGCCCATCACGATGTTCGTTTCACTGGACACCATTCGCGATTACATCTACACAGATGATGCCGCAAAAGTGATCCTCGCACTCGTTGAAGCGCAACAAAAGAATGCAATCAGCAATGCAGGAAAAAACCAAGCAAGCACTGTAATTATCGCCTCAGGTCAACCAACATCGCTTGGGTACCTCATCAACATGATGCAAGATGTGGCGCACACAAAGATTCCGGTTGCCTATGGAAACCACTCAAGTGCTGGTGCGCAAGCGCGTGATTTGCGGCTCATGCCCACAAATGCAAAGCAGGCCGAAACCTTAGTAAATACGCCACTTTCAGCTGGTGTGAAGAATGTCTATCTCGACATTCTTAACCGGTACCAGCTGGCGCTTTCGCCCCGTTAATCACTGCGAGCTCTTCAGGGGTTTTTCCTGCGAACTTTGGATAACGCTGAAGCAGTGAACGCATCGAGTCCAACCCAATGACATCTGATGTGTCATTCAACAAAATCATTGGCTTATCAAGTACTGAGTCCGGCATTGCGGCGAGCGAGTCATACACATCAGACCAAGCACCAGTATTTGTCAGCCATTCGCGACGCAACCAGTCAACTAGTGGCTGACCGGTCGTGTCTGCGCCTGCAAGGCCAGAGAGAATTCGCGTGCAGGAATACACGCGCTGCGCATCGGATGCTTGCGAAACTAATAGTGCTGATGGAACCTTCGCACCATTTGGCAAATACACGCACCCGATTGGATTCGTGGCGATTGATTGCTGTGCTCCGCCATTCACATCAGCTGGCCACCAGTAACTCTGTGCGTTATTAAATGGGTTCGCTGGCGACCATTGCTCTGGGCGAGTAGCAGCAATTGCGCGAGGCAAGATCGTGTCAATCATCAACAGCACAATGACTCCCACAAGGCCCAACCAGCGCATAGGTGTCATCTCTGATCCCGCTTTGTGATCAAGTAACAACAATGCGAACGGCAAGCAGGTGGCTGCAATGACAACCGCAGCCATGAAGGTGAATTTCACTGAACCGTAGTGCGGCCCGCCACCTGTTGCCCACGCATCAAGCGTGGTGATGCTCAATGCCATGAACACCA
>WLOE01000117.1 GCA_009699465.1 Actinomycetota bacterium
AAGGTTTCTTCGACTTGCTGCGCCACTGTGGTTGCTCGCGCAACTGCATCACGGCATTGGTCCGCGTGACTGCTCACGAGGGCAAGGGCTGCGCGACGCAGAAGTTCTTCGCGTGAACCTAGGTATCGATACGCGGTAGCCCGTGAGACTCCCGCAGCGTGAGCAACTGCTTCAACAGTGACGTCATTGATGTCAGTGCCTTCAAGTGTCTGAAGATGTTCCATCAGCCCGGCATCAAGGCGTTGTTGAACTGTTTGATTGAGAGCATTGACGGTCGCAGTCACGAAATTTCCTCTGGTCAGGAACTGAGAGACAAAATCTACTATTAAGTCTTGGAGTTGTCTCACGGTAGAGACAATTAAGGAAATTCGTCAATAGATATGGAATTTGCTGAGCCCGTAAGGTGTCGCTCCAAGAACAGCGAAGGGGATCTGGTGAAGGCAAACGGTGTCGTTGTAATCGTTGGCGCGGGGCTTGCAGGTATTCGTACGGCTGAAGAGTTACGCCGACTGGGTCACACCGGACGCATCGTGATGTTGGGTGCAGAAAGTCTGCCGCCATATGACCGTCCACCGCTGTCCAAAGGTGCGCTGGCTAAGGATGACGCAACGCCACCATTCTTGCTGGAACCAGAGGCGTTGGCCGCACTGAATGTGGATTTGCAATTGAGCACTGAAGTTGTGGGTGTTGACACTGTCGCGCACACGGTTGCGACCGCACATGGCGCCACAGTGGACTATGACGTTCTTGTGATCGCTACCGGCGCACACCCGCGACTCCTTGGCGGAGCACCAGTACGCGAGGGGCTGCATGTTTTACGGACCTTTGAAGATTCCAAACGCATTGCAGCCGATATTCGCCGCGGTGGCCGTTTAGTGGTGATCGGAGGTGGCTTTATTGGCTGCGAAGTAGTCGCAACTGCTCGGTCAATGGGGACCGAAGTGTCAATGATTGAAGCACTTTCAACCCCATTGCAGTTACCTGTCGGTGAGTTCATCGGAAAATATGTTGCTGACTTGCATCGCGAAAATGGCGTTGACCTTCACTGTGATTCGCTTGTTACCCGCCTGATTGGCGATGAAAAGCTCGAGGGGGTGGAACTCTCAACGGGTGAAGTTGTTGAGGCCGCAGCAGTCGTCGTTGGTTTAGGTGTCGCCCCAACTATTGAATGGCTGAAAGAATCTGGGCTTCACCTCGACAATGGTGTGCGTTGTGATTCGTCTGGCCGTACTTCTGCAACTGATGTGTTTGCCGTCGGAGATGTCGCGCATTGGAAGTCAACTACTGGTCGTGAAGGCCGCCACGAGCACTGGACCTCAGCGATTGATCAAGCCCGAGTTGTGGCAGCCAATATTTTGGCCAGCGGTGATGACCCGCTTGAGCACCTTCATGATCTGCCATATTTCTGGAGTGACATGTATGGCCTCAAGCTCCAGGCGCTTGGCTGGCCAGGGGGTTCCTATGAAACACACGTGATGCATCTAGGACCCAATAAAGACAAGCTTGTGGTGCTCTATAGCGATGAAGATCGCTTCATTGGGACCGTAGGCATCAGTGCGCCACGCATCGTGATGTCCACCCGCACCATGCTGCAGACCAGCACCTCAATTGATGAGGCCAAAGCCACCCTGCTGTCTGCATAAATCGGGCGAAACTGGTTCGAAAAAACAGTTGTGGCCCGCTGCATTCATTGCTAGCGTCGTCTCACTCGCGAGACAGAACCTCATTTTGTCCGCTTCTTTTCATTCTCATAAGGAGTTACACATGGCCGGTCGGGTCGAAGGCAAGGTTGCAGTAGTCACAGGTGCTGCTCGCGGACAAGGACGCAGTCACGCGGTGAAGTTGGCTGAAGAAGGCGCCGACATCATTGCGCTGGACTGGTGCCAAGACCTCGCCACCGTGAACTACCCACAGGCTGGCCTGGAGGATCTCGCAGAAACCAAGCGCATCGTTGAAGCCCTTGGCCGCCGCATCGTGACCTTCCAGACAGACGTTCGTGATCGCACCGCAGTGATCGACGCAGTCAACGCAGGTGTGAGCGAGCTTGGCCACCTTGAAGTGGTGGTAGCCAACGCAGGTATTGCACCTCTTGGTCGTGAGATTCCACCAACGGCTTGGTTTGACTCAGTCCAGGTCATGCTCGGTGGTGTCATCACCGCATTCGAAGCATCCTTCCAGCACATGCAGGCCGGTGCATCAATGATTGGCATCGGTTCGGTTGCCGGTTTGATGCCAGGTGGCACCGACACTCCGTCCAGTGGTCCTGGCGGTGGCGGATACTCACACGCAAAGCGTGGCGTAGCTCGCATGGTTCATGACCTAGCAATGCATATGGCTCCATTGAGCATTCGCGTGAACGCTGTTCACCCCACGAACTGCAACACTGACATGCTGCACAGTCCAGCGATGTACAGGACCTTCCGTCCAGATCTCGAGAACCCAACTCGCGAGCAGGCAACTAAGGCCTTCCATGCGTTGCAGCGCATGCCAATTCCTTATGTTGAGCCAATTGACATCAGCAATGTGGTGTTGTTCTTGGCTTCTGACGAATCACGCTACGTGACTGGTCAGCAGATTAAGGTTGATGGCGGCGGATTGCTAGCAGCCAGCAATTCAGGTGCACCTCAGTAAGCCTTAGCAAACTCAGTTGGGTGCAGCTCCTTTGGGAGTTGCACCCAACTTGTTTTCTGTCACGATATGAATCCGCGCTGGTTAAGAATTCCTGAAGGGCCTCCCTAATGACAGTTGAGCACTCACCGGTTGTGGTGTGGGATCAACGCGCGCGGTTGTGGTCCAACGCGACTTATGCAACAGGCGGTTCACCATGGGGATTAATTCGCTTGAAGCCAGCAATGCAGGCATTCGCGAAGGAACTTGTTGCGGCTGGAGTGCAAGGCCTTCGACCTTCCGGTGAAAACGACGTCCGAGCAGCACGAGCATTGGTGCATCGCGGCCTTGCCCATCCACGAGCCCAATACCGTCAACACGGTTGGGATCTGACTGTGGTGGTGCCGGCACACGATCGGGTAGTGGAGCTCGGGGACTGTTTGCGATCACTACATGGCACGCACGTGCTCGTTGTTGATGACTGTTCAGATGACGCGCCATCGGTGGCCAAAGTCGTTGGGGAGCACGGAGCGAAGTTGACTGTTCGTAATTCCAACGGTGGCCCTGCAGCTGCTCGCAACACAGGTATTCAATTCACAAGTTCAGAGTTCATTGCTTTTGTTGACTCGGATTGCACAGTTGCATCGACCTGGCTTGATTCTTTGATGCCATTGTTTGACGATCCACATGTTGGCGCAGTAGCACCACGCATTCGACCTCGTATTGAAGATGAAAACTTGACGACCAAATTTGAAGCGGTCGCTAGTGCGTTAGATATGGGTGACCATGCCGAAGTAGTGCGTATCGGTGGACAGTTGGCCTACCTGCCCGCCGCAGTGTTGATTGTTCGACGCAGTGCAATTCCTGCAGGCGGCTTTGATGAAGATCTTCGTCTTGGTGAAGATGTGGATTTCATTTGGCAAATGGTTGAAGATGGCTGGCAGGTTCGTTATGAACCGCAGGTCATCGTTGAGCATGAATTGCGTGGAGATTTCCTTGAGTTACTTAAGCGTCGCTTCGATTATGGAACCTCTGCCGTTGATCTCGATATCCGTCATCCAGGTGCATTGACCCCAGCGCGATTATCCGGTTGGAATCTGATTGCGGCAGCAGGGCTTGTAATGCTGCAGCCAGGTATCACCCTTTCAGCACTGGGTACTGCCACTCATGTATTGCAAGACAAGCTTCATCGAGAACACGCACCGGTCGTGCTTACTCCGTTCTTCGTGGCAAAAACCTTGCAAGCAGATGTACACGCCGTGGGTCATGTGTTGCGACGCGAATATTGGCCCCTTGGTTGGGTGATGCTTGCCGCTGCGCCACGTGCAAAGGGTGTCACTGGCAGAGCGGCGAAGTTAGCTGCAGCTGCCATGGTGTTGCCGTTATTGCGTGAGTGGCACATGACAAAGCCACAGATTGACCCAGTTCGTTTTGTAGGAATGCGACTTCTGGCAGATGCTGCGTACGGCTCGGGCGTGCTCGTGCAAAGCGCGCAACGTCGTACCCTTCGGGTTCTTTCACCGCAGGTGCGGTTCCCGCTCCCGAGTAAGCGTGGAAAGACCTCAGAATCGTGAAGTGAGTGCGTCGTAAGGTGTGATTGCTTGCTCGACGGCTTTGTTGAATAATTGTTCCCCCAATATGCGTGATGCCTGTGTGGGATCACCCAAGATCCCATTGGCACTGATTTCACGCACTCCCTTTTCTTGCATCGTTAAAAGTATTTCAGCCAGTGGTGCCGTATGACCTGGCTCTGCACGTTCAAGGTGAACGCGAGTCGGATCAAGATGCAGCATTAAGGAAGTTTCTTGATA
>WLOE01000118.1 GCA_009699465.1 Actinomycetota bacterium
ATGCACAATTTGATTTACAGCGCGCGCGGTCGCTCATACCGTGAACTTCCATTACGGCTATTCGAATTCGGCACGGTGTATCGCTACGAAAAATCAGGCGTGGTTCAAGGACTCACCAGAGCTCGCGGGTTTACCCAAGATGATGCGCATATTTATTGCACGAAGGATCAGATGGGTGAAGAGCTGGATTCATTGCTCACATTCGTCCTGGATTTGCTCCGTGACTATGGCCTTACAGACTTTTACCTAGAGCTTTCAACGCGAGATCCAATCAAGAGCATTGGTACTGACGAAGAATGGGCTGAGGCAACTGAAACGTTGCGAGTCTCCGCTGAAAAGCAAGGTCTTGAGTTGGTTCTTGATGAAGGCGGAGCAGCGTTCTACGGACCAAAGATTTCTGTGCAAGCCAAAGATGCGATCGGCCGCACTTGGCAAATGTCGACCATTCAGGTCGACTTCCAGTTGCCGCAGCGTTTCGACCTTGAATATCAGGCTTCAGATGGCACCCGTCAGCGCCCAATCATGATTCACCGCGCGTTGTTCGGCTCCATTGAGCGATTCTTCGCAGTTTTGCTAGAGCACTATGCAGGAGCATTTCCTCCATGGTTGGCGCCTGTGCAGGTTGTTGGTATTCCGATTACAGAAGAGCACAATGAATACCTCGCTCAGGTTGCGGCAAAGCTTCGTGCACTTGGAATACGTGTTGAGGTGGATACCTCTGATGAGCGCATGCAGAAGAAAATTCGCAATGCCCAGCGCAGCAAAGTTCCTTATATGTTGATTGCAGGCGATGAAGACGTTGCGGCTGGTGCTGTCTCGTTCCGCTATCGAGATGGAACGCAAAAGAATAGTGTCGCTATCGACGCTGCCGTTCATGAAATTCTCGAAGCTGTGCAAACCCGCGTACAGGTCTGATCGTGAAAACACCTTGGGATCGGCTTTGGACTCCGCATCGGATGAATTACATCCGCGGCGAGGGAAAACCAACCCATGCGAATGAAGGCATTGACTGTCCATTTTGTCGAGCGCCAGGTCTGAGTGATGAAGATGGCCTTGTTGTTGTACGTGGCACAACTGTCTACGCGTTATTGAACTTGTATCCGTACAACGCGGGCCACTTAATGGTGTGTCCGTATCGACACATAGCGGATTACACGGAAATGACTGCAGATGAAGTTGCGGAAATGGGAGTGTTCACTCAGCGCGCGATGGAAGTACTTCGCGAAGTGTCTAATGCCCATGGATTCAATATCGGTATGAATCAAGGAAGTATTGCTGGGGCCGGAATTGCCGCTCATTTGCACCAGCATGTAGTTCCGCGTTGGGGTGGCGACACCAATTTCATGCCCGTGATCGGTGGCACGAAAACTATGCCCCAATTACTCGAGTCAACCCGAGAATTGTTTGCCCAAGCTTGGTAATTAGACGTTGACGTCTTGAATGATCAAAGGTTTCGACGGTAGTGAGATTGTCGCAAGCTGTTTCAACGGGCGGTCAGTTGAAATCCAAACGAGATTATTTGTGATTTCCGTGATTTCCTGAATCTCAACGAGCCCATTATTTGTATGCAGTTGCTTACGCAATTCACCTGAATAAATGCGAACGAGAGAAAGAGAATCCATATCAGCATGAATGACTTCAGCCACCAATGGACTTTTCGGATCTGCGTCAATAGGTAATTGCGCTGACCCATCGGGGCTTGCCACGACTGGAGTCAGACGCAAACTCGGATCGGGTAAAGCATCCACAATCAGGTCGAGAATGAGTTCTGTGCCGACCGTGATGTCATTCTCGCGCAAACCGTGGCCAACGATGAGTTGCGCGTAGCCTCCGATGCTTGCTTCTTCGAGTGCATCAATGATGGTCTCAATTGATGGCTGCATGCCCATGACCACGCTACTCGTGAGCCCGTCGCTCTCGCTGATCATTGCAATGTCTGCAATTAACTCTTCGCGAGCATCAGCGATTAAGGCGACATGCTCAGGGTCGGAATTGACGATAGACAAATCAGGAGTAGTCCAGTCCCAGATTTCGGTCGTCGCCAAATCAATAAAGCCAGCAAGATTCTCGTCGTCATCGAGAACTGGCATGGTCAGCCTGATCAGCTCCGGGCCTTCGCTGAAAAGGCGGCGTAGAACAGCCACTGTTTCATCCATGTCAGCGCGAGCATCATCAAGTTTGGTGATGACAACCAAGCGCGGAATTTCTTCATCAACGCAGCGTTGCCACAAATCTGCCGTCTGCGCATCAACTCCATCACTCGAAGCGATCACAAATATGAGAGCGTCGGCAGCGTGGAGCAAAGCCTCCTGATCAAGATTGTCGAGCAGGGCAATATCGATATCGCGCCAAGTCACGACGCCAACAGATGGATCATCTTGCGAGTCCTCTTGTAGGAGGCGTTCAAGATCCTCTGGGTCGGTTCCCAAGAGTGCATTGAGCAGGAAAGTTTTGCCAGAGCCTTTTGGTCCAACGAGGCCGATAATTCGTTCGTTGCTCCACGGGTGCGTCATGGGGACAGCCTGACGTGTGCAGACCGCTAGGCGCAAACTGGCTCTACAGGTTTATGCCACTTGCCCGATAGGCTCGTGAGGTGTTGAACAACGCTGACGCCCGCAAAATTGTGTCTGGGATTCTCCTGCCACCGGCGCGCCTGCTCATCCGGCTGCATGTATCGCCCGACGCAATCACGGTGTTGGGTACCGTTGCCGCTGTTCTCACAGCTTTGATTTGTTTCCCTCAGGGCTACTTTGTGGCAGGCACCCTTCTCATTACTTTTTTCGCGTTGGCTGATCTGTTGGACGGAACAATGGCGCGCCTGTCTGGTACGAGCGGGCCATGGGGAAATTTCCTCGACGCTACCTTGGACAGGATCGCAGACGGCGCAATATTTGCCGGATTCATCTGGTGGGCACTGAACAACGACAACGTGTGGGTAGGAGTAGCTGCGTCGTTGGCCTTGGTCACAGGGCAGGTAACTTCATACGCAAAGGCTCGTGCCGAGGCGGTCGGAGCAACAGCAAACGTAGGTATCGCTGAACGCGCAGAACGATTGATTGTCATCTTGACCGCAGCATTCTTTACAGGACTTGGAGTTCCTTACATTCTGCCGATCGCGCTTTGGATCATCGGAGGACTCGGGCTTATAACGGTGGTGCAACGCATCATTCATGTGCGAGGGCAACTTCGCTTATGAGTGGTCACTTGCGCGATCGGCTCACCGCCGCAGGATTTCGGGCAGCGTGGTTCGGAATCAGACACCTACCTGAATCATGGTCGCGTGTTGCTTTCAATCGCATCGCTGATCGAACGTATAGAAAAAATGGTCGTGGTGTTCAGCAACTGCGAGTAAATCTCATGCAAGTGAATTCGTCGCTTGACTCTGTAGAACTTGAGGATCTCGTCCATGCCGGCATGCGCAGTTACCTGCGTTATTGGGTTGAAGCTTTTCGGTTGCCAGCCTGGTCGGCTGATCGAGTTAAGGAAGATTTCTTACTTGACAACCCCGAACTGCTAGATGAACAGGTAGCGGCGGGTAAAGGAGTCATTCTTGTCCCGGGACATCTTGCAAATTGGGATTTAGGTGGCGCATGGGCTGCAGAGCGGTATAACGGATTCACCACAGTCGCAGAGCGTCTCAAGCCTGAATCGGTATTCGATCAGTTCGTGAAGTACCGAGAAACTTTAGGGATGAGCGTGCTTGGGCTAGGGGATCCAGATGTGATCCGTTCATTAACCAGAGTGTTGAAGTCAGGTGGACTTGTTGCGTTACTTGGTGACCGAGATTTGGGCGGGAACGGGATTGAGGTCAATCTGTTGGGGGCGAAGGCGCGCATACCTGCTGGCCCGGCTCTCTTGAGTCTCATGACCGGGGCGCCAATTGTGGTGATAGGACTTTGGTTTGATGCGGATAAATGCAGAGGGCACGTGTACTCACCGATTCTTGGAAACACAGAAAATGAACGAAATCATGAACTTCAGATCCTGACTCAAATGGTGGCGGATAATTTAAGTCATGCGATTGCAGCCCATCCACAGGATTGGCATGTTTTGCAGAAGGTCTGGTTATGAGTAACAAGCATTTGCGCATAGGAATGGTGTGTCCGTATGCGTGGGATGCGCCCGGTGGTGTGCGTTCCCATGTTGCCGACCTTGCTGAAGAGCTACGTACCCGCGGTCATTACGTGAATATTTTGGCGCCAGTTGATGATCCCTCGTTAGTGTCGGATGGTGAAGTAACAAATGGCGGTAAGCCAATCGCTATTCCGTATAACGGTTCGGTTGCTCGACTCAATTTTGGTTTGCGGGCCACTCGACAGGTTCGTAAGTGGA
>WLOE01000119.1 GCA_009699465.1 Actinomycetota bacterium
AGATATTTCTACCGATGAAGCAATTCGCGCAGAAGCACAGAAAGCAACTGCGGAAGTTGATCGGCTCACGCATCGAATTGATCAAGTGCTGGCACTTGCGCGCACTGATGCGGGTGACACGTTGCGTGGTCGTTGTGATGCTTCGGAAGTGATTGCTGAGCGCGTCGACCAAGCATCAATGACCGCCACAGAGTGCGGTCTTGTACTCGAGCTGCAACTTAATGCTGAAGTTATAGCTGCGGTTACCGCACCTTCGTTAGCGCGAGTGGTTGATGAGTTACTTGGTAATGCTTTTGAGTATGCGAGAAATTCGGTACGCGTCACCCTGACAGCCGTAGAAGGTTTCGCAGTGCTCACCGTTGAAGATGACGGCTTGGGTTTGCCAGTGATTGAACACGAAGTGGTCTTCAATCGATTTGTGCGGGGAGCAGCAGCTGTTGCTGGAGGATCTGGGCTTGGTTTGGCTTTGGTGCGTGAAACAGCACGGGCTTGTGGTGGAGACGCCGTAGCGATCACTTCGGTGCTCGGTGGTTTGGCTGTGCGTACGACTTGGCCATTGGCCTAGAAGCTTGCAGGCGTGGTGCTATTTATTGACCAGCAGCGCTGGCAGTACTCATATTGTGAGCAATATTGAGTGCTGGTCGCACGGTGATCTGAGAATGTAAATCAATTTCTACATCCCGAGTCAGCGCGGCACGCATCACCTGGATTGCTTGCTCATGAAGTTCGGTAAGTGGTCGGTTGCGGTGAGTGCGCACACCAAGCTCGGCCTGGGCGATTGAATCCACGCCGTAGGTGCGAGCAATATCAATGAGTAAGCCAATTTCTACGCCGTAGTCGATTTCAAATGGCATTGCTTGAGCAACATCGCGACGAATGGCGTATTCGCCACCAAGCGGCTGGCGGATGTGCGAAAGTTCTGGGTAGAGCAGCTTCAAGATCGGGCGTGCGGTGAGTTCAGTAACTCGCCCACCTTCATCACCTTCACCGTGCAGGGTGCGCAGATAATTCGCGCGCACCAGTGTGATGGAGTCATCATTGAGCATTGGCTCAACAAGTGCGGTGACGTATTGAGCAGTGAATGAAGCAAGGTCAGCGTCAAGCCACACCACAATGTCTCCCGTTGACGCCTCAACTGAACGCCACAACACATCGCCCTTGCCAAGTGCTGGGCCGAACTGACTCATGACGTCGTTGGCACTGATAACCGTGGCACCACATTCACTGGCAACTTCTGCGGTTTGGTCAGTTGATTCGTGATCCATCACGATGAGTTGATCAACAAGTGGATGTGCATCCATGAGTTCGCGCTTTATACGCAGCAGGATCGGCGCGATTGTTGCCGCCTCATTGCGAGCTGGGATGCACACACTGATGGTGCGGCCGTTTTTCTTAGTCACGAGGTTTTCAACAGAAAGTTCAGAGGTGAGACGAAGCGGGCGTACATCAGCCATGTGCTTCCTCCTCATGAAATTGACGCGATGCTGCGTTCATACCCAGTAAGCGTCTCATATCGGGAACGCGCGTAGAAATCCGAGTAATGAACGCGAGATGAAACTTAAGCAGCAGGAACGATGCGGCCATACCCTGAAAGGTGAGAGCCGTACCAAGGGCCGTTCACTGCGGCGACTCTCACGCGCTGGCCTGGCTTTGGCGAGTGCACCATTTTGCCGGCACCCACATAGACGCCAACGTGATGAGCGCCGCGCTTAAAGAAGAACACGAGGTCGCCTGGGCGAAGGTTTTTCTTGGCAACGCGCTTTGAAGTGCGGTATTGAGTAAAGGAAGAGCGGGTGATGTCTTTGCCGGCTGCGACCTTAAAGACGTAGCTGGTGAGGCCTGAGCAGTCGAAAGCATTTGGGCCGTCTTGGCCAGATACGTAACGGTCACCGATTTGTTGACGAGCAACCTTGACGATCTTGCTGCGCAGGAGCATTTCGCGAGCACGAGCCAGAAACTTTGGCGAAGACTTAGGCGCTAGGGAGCCTGAGCGAAGTGACATCTTCAAGGTGGTCACACCGTTGGCTGCGTTTGCAGCATTTGGAGCCGAGTCGCCATTGACGGCGAAGGCGTCTGTGCCAAAGCCCATGGTGGTCATCAAGAGAGCGCCAGTAACAGCACCGGTGACGATGCGTTGCGGGCGGCTAAATGTCGTACGCACGGAAGTAGTACCCCTTTGGTCGGCAGGCCTTGCGGCCTTGTTCCTTCGGTGGTGTTGCTCCTTCATTTGGGGGCAAATGAAGGTCTTACTTTCCCTAGAGCAGTCGACGTTACGCAGCGCACCTGACAGTCCGCCTCCCCAGAACCCGATTTTCGGACGCGGCTTGGAAGGTCAGGTGACATGGATCACCGAATTCGGGGCTAAAAGTGACGAATTTCCACCCCACCAGTCACATCTGTCACTTTGGTCTCGTATTGCTTCCAAAGTCGTGAGGGTTTGCGTAGCCTTCGCCCACGCCATGGTGGCGCCTTTGAGGTGGAGGTAGCAATGGACGACGTCGTCCGTCAACACAAGTACATGCTGAGCGAAGACCAGATGCCAACCACTTGGTACAACATCATGGCTGACCTGCCAACTCCTCCACCGCCACCGTTGCACCCAGGCACCATGCAGCCCGTTGGCCCTGATGACCTGGCTCCGTTGTTCCCAATGGAACTGATCATGCAAGAGGTCTCCCAAGAGCGTTACATCGAAATTCCTGGTGGAGTGCTCGATGTGTACCGCCAATGGCGACCATCCCCACTCTTTCGTGCGCACAATTTGGAAAAGGCGCTCGGCACACCTGCACGTATCTATTACAAGTACGAAGGTGTTTCACCAGCTGGATCACATAAGACCAACACGTCTGTGCCGCAGGCGTATTACAACAAGAAGGAAGGCACCACTCGCCTGACCACCGAAACGGGTGCTGGTCAGTGGGGTACTGCACTTTCATTCGCATGTGCGCTCTACGACATGGAGTGCGAGGTATGGCAGGTCGGTGCATCATTCGACTCAAAGCCATACCGCAAGCTGATGATTGAAACCTTTGGCGCCAAGGTGCACCGCTCACCATCAGAGCTCACTGATGTTGGACGCGAATTCTTGAAAGATCCAAAGAACTTCTCAGGATCGCTTGGCATTGCAATTTCTGAAGCAGTTGAAGTTGCTGCAAAGGATCCAAACACTCGCTACGCACTTGGCTCAGTGTTGAACCACGTGTTGTTGCACCAGACCATCATTGGTGAAGAAGCACTGCTGCAAATGGCAATGGCTGGCGATACACCAACACACATTGTTGGTTGCACCGGCGGCGGTTCTAACTTCGCTGGGCTCTCATTCCCATTCCTGCGCGAAAAGCTCGCCGGCAAGATCTCGCCACGCATCATTGCTGCGGAACCTGCATCATGCCCATCGCTCACCAAGGGCGTGTACGCATACGACTTCGGTGATACCGCAGGCATGACGCCACTGATGAAGATGCATACCTTGGGTCACGATTTCATTCCAGACCCAATCCACGCAGGTGGTTTGCGCTACCACGGCATGGCTCCACTCATCTCCCATGTGTATGAAGAGGGAATGATGGAAGCAGTTGCTGTTCCACAGACCGAGTGCTTCCAAGCTGCGGTGTTGTTCGCTCGCACCGAAGGCATCGTTCCGGCTCCAGAGCCAACACACGCACTTGCACTTGCAATTCGTGAAGCGCTCAAGGCGAAGGAAACCGGCGAAGAGACCGTCATCCTCACCGCACTATGCGGACATGGTCACTTCGACCTTGCTGCATATGACTCATACCTTCGCGGTGCGATGGTGGATGAGAACTTTGACGAGGCTCGTTTGCAGGCGGCATTCGACACGATTCCGGTGGTCGCAGGTCAGTAATGCGTCATGAGTTGAAGGGCCTCACCGATTGGTGGGGCCCTTCACTTATTTCACTAGTTTCGTTTTGACCTGTGGTTTTCCACATCTATGAGTTGCCGCTGACCTAACCGACGCGCACCATTCGAACATGACTGATTCAGTGCATCGCCGTAATTACCGAATTTCCAAAGTATTGGCAGTTGTCACTGCGGTATTCGCGTGGGGAATTGGAGGGAGTGCCACTGACGCGTTCGCAGCTCCTGCATGCAACGTCGCACCAGCCCTCGGAGTGACGGTGACCTGCACATTTAGTTCAGGTGGCTTTACTGACTTAGTTGTGCCAAGCGGCACAGCTTCGGTCACGATCGTTGCCAT
>WLOE01000012.1 GCA_009699465.1 Actinomycetota bacterium
AGTTGTAAGTGCGTACACCGAAACCTGTTCAGTGCGACGAATGAGATCAACACCTGCGGTGATGTTGCCCCACTGATCAGAACCACCAGTTTGCAACACACATCCATATCGGCGGTAGAGCTCGAGATAGTCGTATGACTGCAAGAGTTGGTAACTAAATTCGGTATAGGAAATTCCATCTTTGGCTAGACGTGCCGCAACGGCCTCACGATCAAGCATTCGATTTACGCTGAAGTGCTTCCCAATATCCCGTAAGAACTCAAGAACTGAGATTCCCTTTGTCCAGTCATAGTTGTTCACAACTACGGCTGCGTTGGGACCATCAAAGTCATAAAAGCGTTCAAGCTGTGCGCGAATGCGTCCAACCCATTCCTGCACAACTTCTTCAGAATTTAGGTTGCGCTCCCCTGTCATTTTGGGATCGCCAATCAAACCGGTGGCTCCACCGACAAGTGCCAGCGGGCGATGGCCTGCCTGTTGAAAACGGCGCACGGTAAGGATCTGTGCCAGGTTACCTAAATGCAGACTCGCAGCCGTGGGATCGAAACCGCAATACAGCGTTACAGGTCCTGCCGAAAGCGCCTCATGCAATGCACCTAGATCTGTGCTTTGTGCAATCTGTTCTCGCCACAGCAATTCCTCGATGATGTCCACGGGAACATCTTGACGCACTCCCGGCCACAATGCGGAACGGGCACACCGAATTGATGTGGAGTTATGCAACTAGCTCCAGCGTTGACGTTCCTGAACCAGCATGACGTCAAGTGCGCTTAACTGCTCAAGCACTCGAGCTGGCGCTGTGCCACCAAACGCATTGCGAGAATTCAAAGACCCATCCACCGACAGCACAGCGCGCACCTGAGGATTGAGGTGCTCACTGATATCTGCCAGATCAGCATCCGAGAGATCCCACAGTTCAATCCCTGAAGACTCTGCACGTTGCACACAGGCTCCAGCAACTTCATGCGCCGTTCGGAATGGCACTCCTTCGCGCACAAGCCACTCCGCGATATCTGTAGCAAGTGCGAAACCTTGCGGTGCAGATTGCGCCATCAATTCAGTATTGAACTTCAATGTTGCGATCATGCCTGTCATTGCAGGGAGCACCAATAACAACTGTTCAACTGTGTCAAAGACAGGCTCCTTGTCTTCCTGTAAATCACGGTTGTATGCAAATGGCAAACCTTTCAGCGTCGCCATTAATCCTGTGAGATTTCCAATCAAACGACCTGACTTTCCGCGTGCCAGTTCCGCAACATCGGGATTCTTTTTTTGCGGCATGATCGACGACCCTGTTGACCATGCGTCATCGAGTTGAGCCCATTGGAATTCGCGCGATGTCATCAGAATGACTTCTTCACCAATGCGAGATAAGTGAACGCCGATCATCGCTGCAACAAAAAGAAACTCAGCAACCCAATCTCGATCGCTCACCGCATCAATTGAATTCGCTAGCGCTTCATCAAACCCAAGATCACGCGCAACGCTTTGTGGGTTGAGTCCAAGGGATGAACCTGCAAGTGCGCCAGCACCAAGTGGCGAACGCGCAGCACGTCGATCCCAATCGGACAAACGCTCTAGATCGCGACCCAATGCGTGGACATGCTTTGCCAATTCATGACCAAATGAGACAGGTTGCGCATGCTGTAGATGCGTGAAACCAGGTGAGGTCGTGTACACATGTGCCCTTGCCTGCACGAGAAAAGCATCTTGCAATGAGACTACTTCTTGCGCGATGTAACGTACTTGATCTCGCAAGTACAAACGAAAGTCAGTGGATACCTGATCATTGCGACTACGCCCGGCGCGCAACTTCCCGCCAAGATCGCCGAGCTTCAACATGAGATTTCGCTCAATCGCAGTATGTACATCTTCATCGTCCGCATTGGGAGTCACAGCACCTGACTGAACTTCCTTCAATAAATCACTCAATGCAGCAGTGACGAGTGCCAACTCTTCCGTGGTTAGCAAGGCAGCATCGTGAAGCACTTTTGCATGCGCTTGTGTTTGCGCTATGTCATAAGGAGCCAATCGCCAATCAAAATGCACCGAACGACTCAATGCAGCCATGGCATCCGAAGGACCATCGGCAAAGCGTCCGCCCCAGAGTCTGGTTGGCTGGGCTTGTGTCACGATGTTCTCCTTTGTTTTGCTTTAAAATCGGCACTTTCAGACCTGCGATCCGCAAGCGAAAGCAGATTGGCACACAATTCTTCTGCGGCTTCATTAGTCCGCATAACAACCATAATCGTGTCGTCGCCTGCAACGGTTCCAACGATTTCACTAAAGTGCGCGCGATCAAGATAACCAGCCAGGTAGTGAGCGGCACCTGGTGGTGTGTGTAACACCGCGATATTTTGAGCTGCCACTGCACCGATGAGCACTTCGGTTACTACTCGACTGATAGTGGTCGGGACCGCCAGGTGCGTCACAACCGGACTTCGTGAAATCACATACCTTGAACCAGTAACTGCATCGTGAGTCTTTACCGCTCCCAGCGCCTCTAAATCCCGACTGAGCGTCGCCTGTGTGACATCCATGCCCTCATGAGCCAGTCTGCTGCGCAACTGCTCTTGTGAACTGACTGTCCCCGATTCAATAAGAGACTCGATCCTGGATCTGCGCGCAGCCATCGTATTTGGAACACTCATCACAAGGTCTCCAATTCAGCAACTGCTGATCTCCAGCGAAGAATCACATCGTCGATATCAGCATCGGTGATGTTGAGCGGTGGAGCCATTCGAATCGCATCAGGTGCTACCGCATTCGTGAGCAATCCATGCTTACGCAGTAGCGGTTCAAGATCACTGCTCAACACATTTTTCAACACTGCAGCCCGCAAGAGTCCTTCGCCTCGAACGTGGTCCACGTGACCCGCGGAAACTGCTGGAAGTTCCTTTGCTAAGCGTTCGCCCATCGCTTGAGCGTTCTTTAACAATTTTTCCTGCTCGATCACATCAATAACTGTGAGAGCTGCCCGAGCGGAGACGGGGTTGCCACCAAAAGTTGAACCATGTGAACCAGAGGTGAAAAGATTTGCAGACTCACCAAAGGCAATGAGCGCCCCGATAGGTAAACCACCGCCCAGCCCTTTCGCTAACGTGACGACGTCAGGCATCACCCGAACACCTTGATACGCAAACCAATGACCAGTGCGGCCAATCCCGGTTTGTACCTCGTCAAGAACGAGCAACGCCCCTTGCTCATCACAAATAGTGCGCGCGTTAGCAAGGTAATCCACTGGCGGCACCACAACTCCACCTTCACCCTGGATTGGCTCCAAGAACACGGCCGCAGTTTCTTTGGTTACAGCCGCGAGCAAGGCTGCACTATCTCCATACGGAACTACTGTTACGTCCCCGGGTAGAGGTCGAAATGGATCCTGCTTTGCTGGCTGGGCAGTTAATGCAAGTGATCCCATCGTTCGTCCATGGAAGCCGCCGGATGCGACAACGACATGCGTGCGCCCGGTTAAGCGACTGAGCTTAAAGGCGGCTTCATTAGCCTCCGCACCCGAATTACAGAAGAACACACGCGAACCACTTGGTGCATCGCTGAGTTCAAGAAGGCGCTCAGCAAGCGCAAGCCCTGGTTCGGTTGCATAGAGATTACTTGTATGCCCAAGAGTGCTGAGTTGATTCGTGATCGCGGAGACAAACATCGGGTGTGCATGTCCAAGTGCATTCACCGCAATACCTGCGATGAGATCGACATACTCATTGCCCGAGTCATCCCATACACGTGAACCTGCACCACGAGTCAGCATCAATGGTGGCTGACCATAATTTTTCATCATGCTGGTGTCCCAGCGCGATTGCCAACTCATACCTTCACCGGATGCACCATCGTGCCGATACCGTCATTTGTGAAGACTTCTAAGAGCACAGAGTGCGCAACCCGACCGTCAATGACGTGTGCCTGCGGAACTCCACCATCGATCGCTCGCACGCACGCTTCCATTTTTGGCACCATGCCTGACTCAAGGGAAGGCAAGAGTTTTCGAAGTTCTTCAACGTCGATCTGCCTAATAATGGAGGCTTTGTCAGGCCAATTTGCGTAGAGCCCTTCAACATCTGTGAGCACTACGAACTTCTGGGCGCCGAGTGCCTGAGCCAATGCTGCAGCTGCGGTGTCTGCGTTGACGTTATAAACCGTGCCTTCAATGTCCCGAGCAACCGTTGAAACCACTGGAATAAATCCATCATCAAGAAGTTTCACAACGAAGTCTGGCCGTACCTCTGTGACATCGCCAACCTGACCAATATTGACTGCTTGACCCTCAACTGTGGCATTACGCCGTTCTGCAATAAATGTGTGGGCATCTTCACCAGACATGCCAACGGCGAATGGACCGTGGTCATTGATCAAACCAACAAGCTCACGTTGTACCTGACCAACCAGCACCATGCCGACGACATCCATAACTTCCGGAGTTGTCACCCGAAGCCCACCTTTGAACTCAGATTCAATACCGAGTTTGTTCAGCATCGAATTTATCTGTGGGCCACCACCATGAACAACGACTGGGCGCAAGCCTGCCAACCTCATAAACACGATGTCTTCAGCAAAGCTCGCCTTGAGCGCATCATCGGTCATTGCATTGCCGCCATATTTCACCACGACAGTTGCACCATGGAAACGTTCAAGCCACGGCAAGGCTTCAGCAAGCACTGCTGCTTTAGATGAAGCTTGATTTACGTCGGTCATGTGGTGCCTCTCAGGTTGAGTACGCAGAGTTTTCATGTACGTATTCGGCAGTTAGGTCATTCGTCCATACCGTGGCTTGGCTTTCACCAGCCCGTAACAGCACGGTGATATCCACTTGTCGACCAACCAAGCTCACGAGTGATCGGTCTTCGCCGAGTCCGCCATTGCGGCATATCCAGATGCCATTTATGGACACGTCGACCTGGTTTGGATCGAACACCGCTTGAGTGGTACCCGCAGCAGCCAGCACTCGACCCCAGTTTGGGTCCTCACCGTGAATCGCGCACTTCAGAAGGTTGCTCCGTGAGATAGCGCGAGCAACTTCCAGAGCATCCGCTGTCGATGCTGCCTTCTCAACAGTGATCTTGATGTCTTTTGAGGCTCCCTCGGCATCATGAATCAACTGCTGAGCCAGATCCATGCACACCTGTGTAAGCGAAGAAGTGAACTCTTGCAGGTTGGGTTGTACGCCACTAGCGCCGCTAGCAAGGAGTAACACAGTGTCATTCGTCGACATGCAACCATCGGAATCAATCCGGTCAAAACTCAAAGCAGTTGCAGACCTCAGCGCTTGTTCTGCTGTTTCAGCATCAATAACAGCGTCAGTGGTAATCACTACCAACATCGTGGCTAGTGCGGGTGCGAGCATTCCCGCTCCTTTCGCCATTCCACCAATGACGTAGCCAGCCCCCGCGACTTCACTCTTCTTTGGCACGCTGTCAGTGGTCATAATGGCAAGGGCGGCATTGCTTCCACCATCCTGAGCGAGTTCTCTGGCTGCCGCGTCAATTCCGAAACGAATCTTGTCCATTGGTAACCGCTCACCAATGAGTCCTGTTGAACACACGGCAATTTCCCCCGCGCCGATTTCACTACCTAAGGAACTCAGGACTGCAGCAACATATTCCGCTGTGTGATGAGTATCAGCAAAGCCGTCTGGACCTGTACATGCATTCGCGCCACCCGAATTGAGAACCACTGCGCGCAATTCTTGGTCTAACAACACTTGCTGAGACCAAAGAACTGGTGCGGCCTTAAAGCGGTTACTTGTGAAAACTCCCGCAGCAGCAAAAATCGGTCCTTGATTTACTACGAGTGCAACGTCGTGATTTCCTGAGGCTTTCAGCCCAGCTTTTACTCCTGCTGCAATGAAGCCTTGAGCGGCAGTGACACTCATGGTGCGACTCCATCCGCTGAGAGTCCAAGATTTTCCGAGAAACCAAGCATCAAGTTGGCATTTTGCAAGGCCTGCCCCGCTGCGCCCTTCCCTAAATTGTCAATCGCACATACGACAACTACACGCTGCACATGCTCGTCGAAGGTCAATTGAATTTGCGCTGCATTCGTACCGAGCACTGATGATGTTTGTGGCAGCACACCTTCAGGAAGCAATCCCACAAAGAGTTCATCTGCATAGGCAGCAACCATGGCGTTACGTAAATCTTCATAGGAAACGCCTCGTTTCACTTTCGCACTGCTCGTAGCAAGGATGCCGCGTGGCATCGGTGCCAAAAGTGGTGTGAACGACAGCGATACGTCACTGCCGGCCGCACGGCTAAGCGACTGCTCCATTTCCGGTGTGTGCTGGTGTAGACCGCCAACTTTGTAGGCACTCATTGAACCCATCACCTGAGTTGCCAGCAAAGAATCTGATGGCTTGCGGCCTGCACCGGAAGTACCCGAAGCTGCAACGACGAATACATCACTAGTTTCAACCAACCCTGCGCAGAACAATGGTGCGAGCGCCAATGCCACTGACGTTGGGTAGCAACCTGGGTTAGCCACGAGCCTTGACTGCTTCACTTTTTCCCGATTGCCATCAAGCTCAGGGAGCCCATAGGTCCAGGTCCCGGCATGCGGCAGTTTGTAGAACTTTTCCCATTCCTCTGGGTTCGCCAATCGAAAGTCAGCACCAAGATCAACGATCGATACCGACGGCGGTAATTGCGCTGCAATTGCAGCACTCTCCCCGTGCGGAAGAGCCAAAAATGTCAGATCTGCGTCGGCCAAATCAGCAACTTGAGTTGAATCAAAGGTGCGATCAGCAAGGCTGAGGAGATTGGGGTGAACATCAATAATGCGCTCACCCGCTTTACCGCCAGCAGCAATGCTGCCTAACTCAACTTCAGGGTGCGCAAGTAATAAACGAAGTAACTCGCCCCCGGCGTAGCCAGAAGCCCCAGCGATACTGATCTTGACCATGGCTGGAGTATACGCATATACGCATATTTATTCATAACACGGCTAGGCGCCGCGGAGTGTTGCCCCATGTCGTTGAATCACCAGATCAATAGCGCTCTGGCGTGCTGACGCGATTTCAGCAGCCTCAAGCGTGCGGTCACTTGCCCTGAACCTGAGGGCGAACGCTAAGGAACGGGATCCTTGCGGTACCTGCTGACCTCGGTAAATGTCGAAGAGCCGGACGGACTCAAGTAACTCCCCTGCCCCTTCAATGATCGATGAGGTCACAGCTGCTGTGTTCACCGACTCAGGCACGATGAGGGCAATATCTTCTTTGGCAACAGGTTGTGCGGAAACGGCAGGTGCCGGTCGGGAACTCGCTGAACGAGCGATGACTTCGTCAAAATCCATCTCAAGGGCACAAGACCGAGCAGGTAACCCAAGTGCTTCAATCACTCGTGGATGCAGTTCACCAGCCACCCCGACTTCAACCCCACTCACCGTGAGTTGAGCACAACGACCGGGGTGGAACGACTCATCATTTCCTGGCCCGACTCGGAGATCTGCACCAGTCGTGTGTGCAATATTCATCGCAATTTCAATTACATCAGCCCAGTCATAATTTCGGGCAACGGTGGACCACGTTTGCTGAGAGTGTTGGCCTGCCAGGAGGACCGCTATTGAGGTGGACTGGATTGGCAACATGGCATTCAGCCCTGCCCAAGCATCATCAGACGGCTTTTGGGTCACACTCGGGCGAGCAACGGGTGCTCCCATTCCACTACGCACTACCGAACCAAGTTCATAGATACACAGGTCATCACTTCCACGGCTGAGATTTCTCTTCGCAGCAGCAATCAGGCCAGGTAATAGCGAGGCACGAATAAAGGGTTGTTCGTCGTTCATCGGATTTGCTAATTTAACTGACGATCGGCGCGCATCATTTGGTGCGATGCGTAAGGCATCAAATTCAGCTTCGCCAACGAATGGGTAGTTGAGAACCTCAACACCACCGCGGGCAGCCAGCGCCATTCCCACGCGACGACGCAAACGCTGGCTTGTGGACAGCCCATGACCCACAGCTGCCGTTGGCAAACGAGAAGGGATCTCATCGAACCCTATGAGTCGAATAACTTCTTCAACAAGATTCGCCGGATCGGTGATGTCAGAACGCCAGCTTGGCACGCCAACACGCAGCACATCGGTAGACGCATCAACTTCACAACCAACAGCCTGAAGCAAACGAATCACCGTTGTTGTGTGGATTTGCATACCTGCGATTTCACCAGCTTGACTGGCCGGTAAATCAATCACCGTTGGTTCCAGCGGGGCCTCCACAGCCGTCATGCCGACGTAATCCCCACCACCAAATTCCAACAGCAAAGCCGTAGCACGCGCTGACGCATAGGGAGCGAGAACTCGGTCAACACCGCGTTCAAAGCGACGGGACGCCTCCGATGAAAGTTTGTGTCGGCGGGCCATCCGAGCAACAGATCCGTCATCGAAGTATGCGGCTTCTAAAGCGATAGCTGTGGTGCTCTCATCGATCTCCGTTGCGAATCCACCCATAGTTCCAGCAAGTCCAATAGGTCCGCGATTATCAAGAATCACGAGATCGTCGCGATTAAGTGTGCGTTCAACGTGATCAAGGGTTTCAATCACAGTTCCATCGGCAACATGACCTACACGTATTGAACCTTGTAACTTATTGACATCAAATGCGTGAAGCGGCTGTCCGAGTTCGAGCATGACGTAATTGGTTACATCTACAGCAAGCGACACAGGTCGCATTCCACATGCCACTAGTCTCTTTTGCATCCAAGCCGGGGACGGTGCACCCGGATTGAAACCCGTGACAGTTCGCAATGTGAAAAGAGCACAAGCTTGTTCATCTTCTGATGAGCATGCAACAGGCACACTTGTACCGGAAGGGGCTGGAAGTTGCGCCAATTCCAAGCCAGGATCGACAAAGTCTAAGTCGTAGGCGATGGCCAGTTCCCGAGCGAGTCCCCGGATCGAGAGTGCGTAACCACGATCTGGGGTGACAGCAATATCAAGAATTTCTTCGCCAACACCAACGATTGGTTTCGCATCTTCACCAACTACATGATCAGAAGCAAGAATGATGATGCCATCGTGATCATCACCAAGCCCAAGTTCACGAGCAGAACAGATCATGCCATCGGAAAGTTTTCCGTAGGTTTCTCGCTGAGCGATTTTGAAACCACCAGGCAATTCCGTACCAGGCAAAGCAACGACAACGAGATCCCCTTGAACGAAGTTTCGCGCTCCACAGATCACTCCGCGCACTCCGCCATGTTCCACACCGACATTTACCTGACACCAGCGAATTGGTTTCTTGAACTCGGTGAGTTCTTCGATGCCGACGACATGACCCACGACGAGTGGCCCAATAACACCTGCACCAAGAGTCTCAACGGTTTCCACCTCAAGCCCTGCATTTATGAGTTTCTCCGCGATGGCTCGACCATCTTGATCAGAGGGAATCGCTACGAATTCACGTAGCCATGACACAGGGGCACGCATTACGACTCCAAACCAAATGCTCGGGTGAAACGCACATCGCCTTCAACCATGTCACGCATGTCAGTAACGCCGTTACGGAACATCAAGGTGCGCTCGATACCCATGCCAAACGCAAAGCCGCGGTAACGCGAAGAGTCAATACCCACGGCGGTCAGCACGCGAGGATTCACCATTCCACAACCGCCCCATTCAATCCAGCCTTCGCTGCCACACGTACGACAACTCTTATCTGGGTTACTTATTGACTCGCCCCGACATACGAAACATTGCAAATCAATTTCTGCACTAGGTTCGGTGAACGGGAAGTAGGACGGACGAAGGCGGGTGCGAATACCCGCACCAAACATTTCCTGAGCAAAGTGATCAAGCGTGCCTTTGAGGTCAGCCATCGTGAGACCTTCGTCAACTGCAAGGCCTTCTACTTGGTGAAACACGGGCGTATGGGTTGCATCAAGCTCATCGGTTCGAAACACCCGGCCAGGAGCAACCACATAAATAGGCACGTCGCGTTCGAGCATGGCTCGGATCTGAATTGGTGATGTTTGGGTACGTAGCACTACCCCACTGTCAGGTGATTCGACATAGAACGTGTCTTGCATCGTGCGAGCCGGATGATCAGGTGGAACGTTCAGCGCGTCGAAGTTCACCCAGTCTGCTTCGATCTCTGGGCCCTCGGCGACGTCATAGCCCATAGCGATGAACACATCACAGATACGTTCCATCAATGTGGTGAGAGGATGACGGCCACCCATCGGTGAACGATCCACCGGGAGGGTCACATCGACAGTCTCTTCGTTCAGAACCTGCTCATCGCGAAGAGCCTGAAGATCAGATTCACGTTGATCAAGCGCATCCTTGATTTGCCCTCGTGCGATACCCATGCGCTTGCCAGCTTCTGCTTTCGCCGCCGGCGGCAAAGCACCGATTTCTCGATTTGCAAGTGCTAATGGCGAGCGATCACCCGCGTGCGCGAGACGCACTTCTTTGAGGTCAGCCAAACTCGCCGCGCCAGCAATAGCCCCGAGGGCGTCGGCAACTACGGCATCAACAGACTCAGCGCTCAGCGCAGAGACCTGCTTTGGGTCAAAGGAGGTGTTCGGTCCGGACATAAGGCCATGAGTATGTCATGTGGAAGTCCTCATAAATTGAAGGCCGCCACGAGGGATTTACTCACCAAGAATGTGCTGAACCAGCTCACTCGCGGCGGCATCGAGGTCACCAACGCCATGGAGCACGAGATCAGGGTGCTCTGGGGACTCATAATCCTGTCCAGCACCAGTCATATTGGGCAGGTTTCCGGCTGCTGCTTTTGCGTAGAGACCCTTGGGATCACGCTCGGCACAGACTTCGATGGGGGTGTCCACGTACACCTCTAGGAAGTCTCCTTCATTGAAAAGTTCCTTGGCTGCACGTCGATCGGACCTAAATGGAGACACGAGCGCGACAAATACGACCACGCCTGCATCCATCATGAGCTTGGCTACTTCGGCAACTCGACGGACATTTTCAGCACGATCCTCAGGAGTAAACCCAAGGTCCTTGTTCAGACCCATCCGAACGTTGTCACCGTCAAGCACATAGGTGTGAATACCCAAGGCATGGAGTTTGCGAACAGCCGCATCAGAGATCGTTGACTTACCCGAGCCAGGAAGCCCGGTGAGCCACAACACTTTGCCCTTATGGCCCATGAGGAGTTCACGAGCTTCTCGGTCTACGTCATAACTATGCGCGACTACATTGAAAGCGCGTCGCATCGCGTGACGCGTGAGACCAGCAGCAACGGTGTCGGCAGTGACGCGATCAACGAGCAGGAAACCACCTGTGTCACGCGAGATGGAATAGGGATCCATGGGAATTGGTCGGTCGGTAGCAATTTCCACGCGACCGATGCCATTCATTTCCAAGACCCGTGCCGCGTGTTCCTGGCCGGTCACCACATCAAGACGATGTCGAACATTTGTCACTGTTGCAGGGACTGAGCGTGAACCCGACACGAGTAGGTACGAACGCCCATGTGCGAGTGGCTCTTCGCTCAGCCACACCATGTCGACCGCGAAACGATCTGCAGGTTGCAGTTGTGTATCGCCAGCAATAACGTCACCTCGCGTCACGTCGACTTCGTGATCCAAGGTGAGGGTGACCGCTTGACCAGCAACAGCACGATCTAGGTCACCGCCATACGCAACGATTCGATCCACAACGGCAGTACGGCCAGAGTCCGCAACGACAATTGAATCGCCGGGTTTTACCGAACCGGAGACTACCGTGCCGGCATAACCACGGAAGTTTCCTTCTGCACGCACGACGTACTGAACTGGAAAACGGAAGACGCCTTCGATTGGATCGGCCCCAGGCTCCCATTGTGCTAATGCTTCAAGCAAGGTTGGTCCGTGGTACCACTTCATCGACGCACTCTTGATTGTGACGTTGTCACCAGTGAAAGCGCTCATTGGGATTGCGAGCACTTCCTCAACATCAAGGCGTGCGGCAGCAGTGCGTATCGTGCCAACAATTTCTTCAAAAGTTGCATGATCGAAATCGACGAGATCCATCTTGTTCACAGCAATAATGACAGTTTTTACACCCATCAATGCACACACTGTGAGATGCCTAAAGGTTTGCGGACGCACACCACGTGCCGCGTCAACCAACAACACTGCGACATCGCCATTTGATGCAGCAACTGCCATATTGCGCGTGTATTGCTCGTGCCCAGGCGCATCAGCAATAAGAACACGACGACCATTAGGCAGATTCATGTGTCGATAAGCAACGTCAATCGTGATGCCTTGTTCGCGTTCAGCCTCTAGGCCATCGGTGAGAAGTGAGTAATCAACTTCGCCTACGGGAATTGTGGATCCACCTCGGCGGATGGTTTTTGCATATTCAAGCTGATCAACAGGAACGCTCTCGGTTTCAACCAAGAGTCGACCAATCAAGGTTGATTTTCCGTCATCTACTGAGCCACAAGTGACCAGATGAAGCACTGGGGTGATGGTGGACATTTAGAAGTAACCCTCCGCCTTCTTGGCTTCCATCGAACCGCCACCTTCACCGTCAATAAGTCGACCAGCGCGTTCTGAAATTCTCGAAGTTTCCATCTCGGTGATGAGATCGTCGATGTTGTCGGCAAACGACTCGACTGCACCCGTGAGCGGGTAGCAGCCCAAGGTGCGGAAACGAACTGAACGCATTTCAATCGTTTCGCCTTCTCGCAACGGGAAGCGTTCGTCATCAACCATGATGAGAGCCCCGTCGCGCTCAACAACAGGGCGTTCCTTTGAGTAATACAAACCAGGAATCGGAATTTCTTCACGACGGATGTAACGCCATACGTCTAATTCAGTCCAGTTTGAAAGAGGGAACACGCGCATTGACTGACCTTCAGCCAAAGATGTGTTCGCTGTACGCCAAAACTCCGGACGCTGCTTTCGTGGTTCCCAACGATGACCTGGCTCACGCAACGAGAACACGCGCTCTTTAGCGCGACTGCGTTCCTCATCGCGGCGTGCACCACCGATCGCAGCATCAAAACCGTATTTATCGATACCTTCGCGCAATGCGACAGTTTTCATCAATCGCGTGTACTCATGCGTGCCATGGTTGAACGGGCTAACACCATCGGCAACGCCCTTTTCATTGATCGCAATCTTGAGGTCAAGCCCAAGATCCGCAACTCGTTGGTTACGGAAGGAAATCATTTCTTGGAACTTCCACGTAGTGTCGATATGCATGACTGGAAATGGAATTGGCCCAGGTGCGAATGCCTTCAGTGCTAAGTGGAGGAGAACAGAAGAATCTTTACCAATGCTGTACAGCAACACAGGGTTGCGAAAAGCAGCAGCGGTTTCACGGTAAATGTGAATTGCTTCTGCTTCGAGAGCATCGAGTACTGCTTCATAGGGAACATCGGTCATGCTTCAGACATCACTTCCTGGCCGTATTCATCATTTTCTGCCAACGCCATGGTGCCGTCGCCGAATCTTGGATCTTTGCCTTGTGCAGCTATAGCAGCGGCACGGGCTGCTCGCTTGGCCTCGGCCTCAGCTTGAGCACCGGCAATAAACGATGCCTCAAGCGCTGGTGCATTTGCGTCCGTGTGTGGATGACGATCCTGCATCCATTGATCCAATTCAGGACCAGATTCAAGTGAAGTGATCAAGCAATAGCGAGGCTTGTCGCCAGGGTGCCAAACTGCGTGATAGAGGCGTTGTGTATCGATGACAACCTGGGCACCTGCAGGCAAAGGGACTCGAGTTTCCGTCGCTGGATCATCTTTATCTTCGCGCAGCAACATCACCGAATCTGCATCATCGGTCAGATTAAAGAAAGCACGAACAATCCATCCCGTGCCTTCGGGATTCAAGCGATTATTGTCATCGCGATGCAGGTTGTAGATCGCGTCGGCATATGTGTTTGGCTGCAGCTCGATGACGCGGCAACGGCCGATATTGGCGTTAAATTCCAACGCACGCTCGGTCAAGATTGGAGCAATCGCGACATTCTCTTTCACCCAGACACCGTCTTTATCGGTCTTGGGTGGAGTGTGATTCCAAAAGCCATCACATTCGAGATCGCCGTAGGCACTTGCTAATGGTGCGAATCGAGTGTCGCCAGAAGATTTCCAATCAACATAAATGAGTTCATCCCATTCACGCGGGTCAGCACTCTGGTCGTACGAATCTACGATCACAAAACCGGTGTCATTGAGGATAGGAAGCTTTAGGTACGACATGGCACACCCTTTCGCATCGACTTATCCCAGTTTCCCATGCAAACGAGCTGCATCGGCGTACAGACATACAGCTGCAGCGGCAGCCACATTGAGAGATTCCGCACGCCCATAGAGTGGAATCCGTACCTGCACATCAGCCATACTCCGGGCTTCAGCGCTCACTCCTGGCGCTTCAGCCCCAAAGATCCAACAAATTGACTGGGTCTTCGGAACTGAACTTAACCAGTCAAAGATATCCAGTGCTCCATCGCCAGTTGCAACTGCGAAGACCATGCGGGAAGCATCAGTAGAACCCGTGAGATCTGAATACTGCAGGTCCGTTGCAATGGGAACATGGAAGATAGAGCCAGCACTTGAGCGCACGCACTTGCCATTTGTAGGGTCCACTGACCCTGACGTGAGCAGCACACCGCTTGCTCCTGCGGCATCAGCAGTTCGAATGATGGTTCCTGCATTCCCGGGATCGCTCACCCCATCAAGGAGTATTGCGGGAGCACCCCCGCCCACAAGTATCTGTTCCAGCGTTGCATTTTCCCAGCGACATGTTGCCACGATTCCTTGTGGACTATTGGTCTCGGCAATCGCTTCCATCACTGACTGACTCACTACAGTTACCGGGAGATGGGCAACAAGTTCTATGAGTTCGCTATCTAAACCTTCAGTGATGAAGACTTCCTGAACCAACGTGGTAGCCACAGCTTCACGAACGGCCTGTGGTCCCTCAACAAGGAAAAGGCCGGCATCTCGCCGGCCTTTCCTTGAATGCAGACGCCGAACCGACACAACCCGGTCCGAACTCCGGGAGGTCAGTAACGGTCGATTACTCAACAACGTTATGCAGATACAGGAACGTTTGACTTCGCAATACCCACAAGGGTTGCAAAAGTTGCTGGATCGTTCACTGCGAGCTCTGCGAGCATACGGCGATCAACCTCAATGTTTGCAATCTTCAAACCCTGAATGAAGCGGTTGTAAGTCATGCCGTTAGCACGAGCGCCGGCATTGATGCGCTGAATCCAAAGGCGACGGAAGTCACCCTTACGCGTACGGCGGTCTGCGTACGCATAGACCATCGAGTGGGTGACCTGCTCGCGTGCCTTGCGGTACAAACGTGATCGCTGTCCGCGATAACCGCTGGCGCGTTCGAGGATCTCGCGGCGCTTCTTATGGGCGTTTACCGCCCGCTTTACACGTGCCATTTCATAACTCCTGAGTTCTTAAAGCCGCAGTACACGGCGTAATCATTGGGGACGGTGATTAGTGACCGAGCAACTTCTTGACGCGTGCTGCATCGCCGGGTGCAAGCACCTTGTCGCCTTCGAGGCGGCGAGTACGTCGTGATGACTTGCTTTCCATCAAGTGGCGACGGCCAGCCTGCTCGTGCGTGATCTTTCCGGTACCAGTGACCTTGAAGCGCTTCTTTGAACCGCTATGAGTCTTCTGCTTTGGCATGTCGATCCTTTACTCGTTGTTCGGACTTACGGGTGTACAGGGAAACGCTTACGCGTCGATCGCAATATCTTCGGTTGGCGACTCTTCAGCTAGGCCCTCAGATGTTGGCTTTGCACCATCAGCCTTACGGCGATGTGGAGCCAACACCATGATCATGTTGCGACCATCTTGCTTAGGAGTTGCTTCTACGAAACCAAGTTCAGTCACATCTTCAGCAAGGCGACCAAGCAGGCGCAGGCCCAACTCCGGTCGACTCTGCTCGCGTCCGCGGAACATGATCGTGATCTTGACCTTGTCTCCTGCTTTCAAGAACCGCTCGACGTGACCCTTTTTGGTCTCATAGTCGTGCTGATCAATCTTCGGACGAAGCTTCATTTCCTTGATGATGGTGTGCGTCTGGTTACGACGTGATTCACGTTCTTTTTGTGCGGCTTCGTACTTAAACTTGCCAAAATCCATGAGCTTGCATACGGGTGGCTTCGCCATTGGTGCAACCTCAACAAGATCGAGATCTGCTTCAACAGCCAATCGCAACGCATCTTCAATGCGCACAATGCCAACCTGTTCGCCAGCTGGTCCGACTAAACGGACCTCAGGAACGCGAATTCGGTCGTTGATTCGTGGTTCGACGCTGATGGCGCCTCCTTGCTCGTGCGGTTACCTGGTGATCCAACTCGAGGGGTTACCCTCGAACAGACGCAAGGATTCACAGCACGAACGAACGCACCCCACAGGGCACATCTGTGCGACTGACCCATGGCATCTCAATGCGATGCATAGGTGGGAACCAAGGCTCCTCTTGCGCGACCCAGGCCGTAGGCCCAAATCAATCGAGTACAAGAGTAGCAGCCATGAGTGATCAACCTGAAATCCAGCCCATTGATGCCACTGCCGGCCTTCTTAACCTTCCCGATGTCCAAGCGGTCGAGTTTGTGTTGACCGTTGCCATACATCTGGTGAGTGCGGCTGCGCCATTGCTCGGCAGCAGGCACGCTGCCCCAATACGAGATGGACTCAAGGCCTTGCAGCTGGCACAAGGAAGGCCTTACCCCTGCGCTAGGAATGCGAGCCGCTCCCCCGTCACCACATGCCTGGCTGGCCCAGATACGTCGATCACGATGGCACTGGCCTGACTATCCAAGGCTGCGCGAGCCGCATCTGGGCCACTCACTGGAACGGGACGGGCAGTTGGATCCCACCTCGCCATCGAATCCAACCCGGTAAACGCCAAGAGACCTTTTTCTCCATTTGGGTTCACCATGGACACCACTGACATGTGACTGTCTTTATCGCCACCGTTTTCGTCGACGGCATCCAACACCGCAACGACGGCTACGAGGAGGCGCGCGCCCATTAACAGCTCAAGTGGTAAATCTCGAGCCAGCTCCGCAGTTAACGACTGCGCACCAGAGACCAACGCTTGTCGCACAACTGGATCCGCACTGCCATCGTCATCAGCGAATTGCGGCGAGGCAATGGAGCGTCCATTACCAGGACCGTTCTTATCCACGGCTACAACCGGCAGGCGCGAATATCCGTGACAAGGATGCCTCGGGCCCCAAGCTCATACAACTCGTCCATCACCCGGTGAACATCTGCAGACTTCACCATGGCACGCACTGCCGACCAGTCAGATTCATGTAACGGTGAAACCGTTGGCGACTCGATGCCAGGAGTGATGGCACACGCAGCAGCCAAGTTATCCGCCTTGATATCGTAATCCACCAAAACGAAGGTCCGAGCCACCATCACACTTTGTAATCGACGGATCATCGTGTCAACAGGAGTAGTCATTGGTGCTCCTGTGCGACGCACAACCGTTGCTTCAGAAACCAAAATCGGTTCGCCCACAATTTCTAACCCTGCTTTTCGCAATGTGGTTCCTGTAGCAACGACGTCTGCCACTGCATCTGCTACACCAAGTGCAACAGCGTTTTCTACTGCGCCGTCAAGACGCACTACCGTTGCATTTATGCCGGACTGCGTAAGCCAAGAACGAAGCAGTCCGTCATACGAAGTTGCAATGCGCTTACCCTCGAAGTCCGCAAATGATTGGGCAGATCCAATTGGTGCGGCCAAACGGAATGTCGATGGCGCAAAACCTAACGGCAGAAGCTCTGTAGCTTCCGCACCAGAATCGAGCAGCATGTCGCGGCCAGTGATGCCGATATCTAGCGTGCCTGCACCAACATACAAAGCGACATCTTTGGGACGCAGGAAAAAGAACTCAACATCATTGGCTGGATCCTGAACAACGAGATCACGAACACCTGCATTGCGCAGATATCCGGCTTCTTGCAACATTTCGCGCGCTGGATCAGCAAGCTGGCCCTTATTGGGAATCGCTACTTTCAACATAATTACAACCGCCGATACACATCGTCAAGGGTCACATCAGTGGCAATCATCATCACCTGAAGGTGATACAACAACTGTGCGATCTCATCGGCTGTGTTGTCGTGACCTTCATGTTCAGCTGCCATCCATACTTCAGCTGCCTCTTCGACAACTTTTTTTCCGATCGCATGAACACCAGAGGCCAAGAGTCGAACCGTGCCTGATTCCTCGTCACCGTACGAGGTCTTACGGACTAATTCAGCGTAGAGCTCATCGAAAGTCTTCACCCCGCAAGCCTACCGACGCAATACGAGGAAATTAACCAGTGATGTCGTTGATGGTCTGCCACGTGAGCAATGCCGCCTGAACGGCCTCTTGGCCCTTGTCTTCCTGAGAGCCCGGCAAGCCAGCCCGAATCAAAGCTTGTGCCTCTGTGTCACACGTGAGCAGACCGAAGCCCACCGGCACCAGGTAATCAAGCGCCACTTGACTCAAGCCCTGAGTAGCCGCTGAACATACGTACTCAAAATGCGGGGTGTCACCACGTATGACAACGCCTAAAGCCACCACTACATCGAAGTCGGTGGATACCGCGCAAGCCTTAGCGACGATAGGTAACTCAAAGGCCCCTGGTACGCGAATCAATGTGACTAACGCTCCAGCCGCGTCACTTGCCCGCTGAGCTCCACTGATGAGGCCCTCCATAACCTCGGTATGCCATGAAGAGGCCACGATCGCTATCCGAACCCCAGGTGCCCGAACTTCAACCTGTGGTGAGCCTTGACCGCTCATGCTGATTCCTTCGGGGTTAGGCCAGACTCACCAAGTTCATGGCCCATTCGGCCAGCCTTCGTGCGCAAGTACTCCTCATTGTGGCTGTTGGCTTGGATCTCCAAAGGCACACGTTCAACGATCGAGAGTCCATAGCCTTCGAGGCCAGCTCGTTTAGCCGGATTGTTGGTAAGCAAGCGCATACTTCGAATACCAAGGTCAGCCAGAATCTGTGCACCCGTTCCATAATCGCGCGCATCAGCTGGAAGCCCCAGATCTAAATTCGCATCAACCGTGTCTCGACCACCATCTTGCAATTTGTATGCCATCAGCTTATGTAACAAACCGATTCCTCGGCCTTCATGTCCGCGGATATACAACACCACTCCGCGACCTTCCTCAGAGATTCGCAACATCGCTGCATGCAACTGTGGCCCACAGTCACAACGCATGGATCCAAAGACATCGCCCGTGAGACATTCAGAATGCACTCTCACCATTACATCTTCACCGTCACCAATGTCACCTACGACCATTGCAATATGTTCAATATTGTCGATATCACTTCGATACCCAACCGCAGTGAATTCTCCGAATTCAGTAGGAAGCTTTGCTTGAGTAACGCGAGTGACCTGCTTTTCATGCCGGCGACGGAATCGAATGAGGTCAGCGATGGAAATCATTTTGAGTCCGTGCTGGTCAGCAAAGGCACGACACTCAGGCGCGCGCATCATTGAGCCATCGTCATTTACTAACTCGCACAATGCTCCTGCTGGTGTATAGCCGGCTAGACGCGCAAGATCCACCGAAGCCTCAGTATGTCCTGGCCGACGAAGCACGCCGCCTTCCACTGCACGCAAAGGCATCACATGGCCAGGACGGGTGAGATCAAATGCTTCCGTTGCGCTATCCCCAAGAACGCGAATCGTATGCGCGCGATCTTTTGCCGATATACCTGTCGTCTCAACATCGCGTGCATCAACTGAAACCGCGTAAGCGGTTTGTTTACGGTCTTCATTGACTGAAGTCATGGGAGGTAAACCAAGCCGATCGAGCAACTGCCCGGTCATGCCCACGCATACATAACCAGAAGTATGACGAATCATGAATCCGGTGAGCTCAGGTGTTGCTGCATTTGCAGCGAAGATGAGGTCACCTTCGTTTTCGCGGTCTTCATCATCGACAACCACAACTGAATGCCCCGAACGCATCGCTTCAATGGCATCTTCAATTGAATCCAGCAGTACGCCTCCAGTTGTCGAAACAGTCTGAGTCGGACCGTTTAGGCGCTTTTCTTGCACGGGATTTTTTGCGCGTTTTTCAAACATCTCATCTGCGGGAATCATTGTTTCGCCTCCAGCAGTCGCTCTACATATTTTGCAATGACGTCAATTTCAAGATTAACCACATCACCAATTCGACGCTCACCAAGTGTCGTCTCGCGCAACGTTGTTGGAATAAGCGAAACAGAAAATGATGAATCATCAACGTTCACCACCGTCAAGGAAACGCCATCAATGGTGATTGAACCCTTTTCTGCAATGTAGCGGGCAATGCTTGACGAAATACCCACACGTACGACTGTCCAGTGATCAGTTGGTTCAATGTTCAGAATTTCGCCGGTGTCATCCACGTGACCTTGAACGAGGTGTCCGCCTAAACGACCATGAGCCGGCATCGCGCGCTCAAGGTTGACATCGCTACCTGGAATGGCAGCGCCCAAAGACGTGCGATGAAGCGTCTCAGCCATCACATCAGCGCTAAAGGTTTGGGAATCAAACTCGGTAACTGTGAGGCAAACGCCGTTGACAGCGATTGAATCACCTACTTTTGCATCACTCACGGCAAGGGAAGCACGAATCACCAAGCGTGCTGAATCTCCCATTGGAGTTACCGCTACGACTTGGCCGCGCTCTTCGACGATGCCAGTAAACACTGCGTTGCTTCCTATCGCTCTTGCTGATTTGCGTGGATCACTCGTCCGCGCACCATCACATCATTCCCGATCCGCTCAACTTGGGTTACATCGAGTCGGATTACCTCACCTAGAGCAGGTAAAGCCAAGGGCCCTGCCCCAAAGAGTGCTGGCGCGATGAACCAGACCACCTCATCGACCAATCCCGCAGACAGAAACGACCCTGCTAGCGTCGGGCCGCCTTCAAGGAAAACCTTTTGCACTCCCGCCTCATGGAGGAGAGCCAGGGCCGACCTTGGGTCACGTTCCTTAATCGCCAAGGTCGCTGCCGCGTCGTCGAAGACTCGAAGCGTGGTCGGGAGTTCTCGTTCTCCCATGACCACTCGCAAGGGCTGGTGAGCAACCTCATGAAGGCGCACGGTGAGCTGTGGGTTATCGACGAGGGCTGTTGATGTGCCCACCATCACTGCGTCACATTGTGAACGCAATTGATGGGTGAACTCTTGTGCTTGCGCACCCGTGATGGCTGTCGGGCCGCCACTTGCGTCAGCAACTCTTCCATCCAGAGTCTGTGCAATCTTCAGGAGAACATAAGGACGCCCAGTTCGCTGCACATGTGTCCACGCTTTGTTGATTTCAGTGCACTCACGTTCGAGAACTCCACCGATAACTTCGATCCCGGCTGCACGTAGCACATCTGCGCCACCGGCTGCCAGATCAGTTGGATCGGACTGCCCAAATACAACGCGCACGACTCCCGCATCAATGAGTGCTTGCGTGCAAGGTCCTGTTCGTCCTGTGTGGCAACACGGCTCAAGCGTGACAATTGCTGTAGCGCCGCGAGCACCTGCTCGAGCTTCACGCAATGCTTCCACTTCAGCATGGTCTGTTCCGGCCCCATGGTGAAAACCTGAACCCATCAAGATTCCGCTGCTATCCACGATGACACAACCAACCTGCGGATTTAATGAGCGAGGTCCTTGGAGTGCCAATGACAATGCCTGACGCATTGCACTCGACCAATCAGATGTCATTAATGTCCGCACGCACTCGTAGCGATATCTCGCAGCGTCTCAATCATGACGGCCGGGTCATCCGCGCGGTACACAGCTGAACCCGCCACAAAGATATTTGCACCCGCTTCCGCGCACATCCCTATCGTTTTTGCATCAACGCCACCATCAACTTGCACCCAAATATCGGTACCAGCGTTTTTCGCATATTCGCGCGCGCGACGAACCTTGGGCAACATATCTTCCATGAAGGATTGACCACCGAATCCTGGTTCGACAGTCATGATCAAAATCATGTCGAGGTCCGGAAGTAAATCTTCGATTTCTTCAATACGGGTTCCAGGTTTGAGCGCTGCGGCTGCTCGCGCTCCATGGTTTCGAAGGTCTCGACATATTTGGCGTGGATTGCGTGCGGCTTCAATGTGAAAGGTCACGCTTCCTGCGCCAGCTTCGGCATATGCAGGAGCCCAACGATCTGGATCATTAATCATTAAATGACAGTCGGCGGGTAACGATGTTGCGGCAATGAGCGACTCGATTACAGGTAAACCAAACGTGAGGTTTGGGACGAAATGGTTATCCATGACATCCAGGTGAATCCAATCGGCTGCCCGCTCCACGCGACGAACCTCATCAGCAAGACGCGACAAATCCGCGTTCAAGACGCTAGGCGAAATCAATAAACCCACGCCGTAACTCTAGCCTTTCCCGTGGCTTAGGAGGCTGGTCGCTGCAACAAGGCCAGGAACATTGCGTCTGTTCCGTGACGGTGAGGCCAAAGTTGTAGAAATTTGCCGCGGCTGGCGTCCGTCACTTCTGGCAGTAACGCCGGCGCATCCAAAATAATGAGCTCAGGGTGAGCTTTGCAAATGTCTTGAACAACAAGCTCAGTTTCCGCAAAGTGTGGTGAACAGGTGACATACGCAATCACTCCACCTGGAGCAACGGCTTCGACCGCCGCGTGGAGTAGGGCGCGTTGTATTGGCGCTAGACCTGCAACATCGGAAAGTTTGCGACGCCACCGTGATTCTGGTCGGCGGCGAAGGGCGCCCAAGCCGGTACAAGGTACATCGACAAGTACTCGATCAAATTCGCCGGACCACTGATGGTGTGATGCATCCCCCGTCATGATTTCGGCAGTGCTGTCATGACCGAGCGTGTTGCGCACAAGCTGGGCGCGATGTGGATGCTGCTCAACGGCTACAAGGGTTGCACCTTGTTCCATTGCCAGACCATCGAGGACTGCGGCCTTACCACCAGGCCCCGCGCACATGTCTAGCCAACGGCCTGTATGGCTGGAAACAGGAACCCGACTTAAAGCCAGCGTTACCAACTGACTGCCCTCGTCTTGAACTCCAACTGAACCAGTACGAATCTCTTCAAGGGACTCAGGGATTCCGTCAACCAACGTTCCAGCAAGTGGTGACCAGCGACCTGGCTCCACTCCTGGTAACTCAAGGAGTTCGCGTGGAGTCATTCGACCTGGACGTGCAACCAGTGAGGGGCGTGCGGGAATATTATCGGCTTCAAGGAGCGCACCTAGTTCTGATCGCTTTTCACCCAAAGCTTGGGCAAGAGCACGAACAATCCAGCCTGGATGCGACCAGCGAATTGCCAGCTGCTGTTCTGAATCTCCTCCAACATGAAGAAATTCGATCCATTCATCAAAGGTGCGCTCATTAACTTTGCGTAATACCGCATTCACAAAGCCCGCACGCGCTTTCGCACCGCCTGGAGAACCTGCTCCGCGTGCAAGATTGCAGGTTGAATCGACTGCCGCGTGCGTAGGTACTCGCATCGCCATTAATTGATGCGCCCCTAGACGCAAAATATCTTTCGTCATTGGATCTACATCAGCCCAATCACGTGAGATGCACTGCGCCAGAATTGCGTCATATAAGCCTTGCCAGCGCAATGCGCCGTAGGCGAGTTCCTGTACGAAACCTGCATCACGACCAGACAACCGGCGATCGCGCAAAATATTGGGCAACGCCAGATTCGCGTAGGCATCATCGACCCGCACTACACGCAAAAGTTCAAGAGCGGCTTCGCGAGCCGGATCCTTGGTCACGTGAAAGACTTCCCATCAATGGCTGCCCCACGCGCCCAGTCAGCGGCGTTCATCAGTTTCTTTCCTGCGGGTTGCACCATGTCAAGCCGTGCTGACTTTGTTGCAGTACCTACCCAGACTGCGTTTTTCGTGGTCAAAATTAAGCCGGGAGAAAGCTGAGGTTCATCACTTTCTTCAGTGATATTGAGCGGACCAAGCTTGATCCGCTCATCTCCCAACATCGTCCAAGCTCCTGGGGTTGGCGTTGTGGCACGAATTCGTCGATCCACACCTACCCAAGGATCTGACCACCGGATCCGGGCATCCTCAATGGTCAACTTCGGCGCCGCGGTTGCTTCCGCATGGTTTTGCTTGACCGGATTCAATTCCCCTGCGGCGATGCCATCAAGAGTTCCGATAAGCAATGAGCTTCCGTACGTCGCCAATCGTTCAAGCAAGTCACCTGATGTATCAGTTATCAAGATGCGCTCGGTCACTGATCCAAACACCGGTCCATCATCCAGACCTGGGCCTATCTGAAATGTCGTTGCGCCTGTTACTTCATCGCCGTGCATTACCGCCCATTGCACTGGTGCAGCACCTCGGTAAGCCGGCAGGATGGAAAAGTGTAAATTCACCCAACCAAAGGTCGCCGCATCCAACAGATCTGCAGGAATAAGGTTTCCATATGCCACCACAGGAATGCACTCCGGTGAGAGTTGCGCCAGGGTTGCGCGAAACTCAGGATCCTTCAGTGAGGAAGGCGTGAGGACTGGAATTCCTTGTTCATCGGCTACGAGCCCCACTGGGCTGCGCTGAAGACCACGGCCACGGCCCGCGGGTGCATCCGGTCGAGTAATCACCCCGACAATTTCATGATCGGTATTCAAGAGCGCCCGCAACGCAGTCGCGGCGACCTCCGGAGTTCCTGCAAAAACACAACGCAAGTGACTACAGCCACTTCGAATTAATTGGGTGCGGACTTACTCGAAGTCCAGGAGCGGCACCAAACCACTCGGACTCGCGAATTTCCTTCATTGCGGCCTTACGGGTTGCTTCGTCGAGCCGATCGATGAACAAAATTCCATCGAGATGATCTGTTTCATGCTGGACCGCTCGCGCTTTATAGTCCGAACCTTCAATGACCACAGGTTCGCCATACATGTTGAAGCCCTTCGCCACAACGCGCATTGATCGTTTGGTTTCATAAGCCAAACCTGGAAGAGAAAGGCAACCTTCGTCGCCATCTTGTAGTTCATCCGACAAGTCAAGATTTGGATTAATGAGATGACCAAGTTCATCATCAACCCAATAGGTGAAGACTCGGAGTGAAACTCCGATCTGGGGGGCAGCTAAACCAGCGCCGGGCGCATCCATCATGGTGTCAGTGAGGTTCTTGACGAGTTTGCGTAATTCGCGATCGAAGGTAGTGACCTCAGCTGCCGGGGTACGCAAAACAGGATCACCGAAGAGTCGAATATTTTGAACCGCCATGATGCAAGTCTAGGCAACGCGAGCGCGAATGTGCGCTAGCCCTCGATTATTACAGGAACGATCATTGGTCGACGGCGATGCTGAGTGCCCACCCATTTCCCAACGATCTTGCGGGCCCTTTGCTGCAACTCATGCACTTCAGTAATGCCTTCAGCCAGTGACTCTTCCAAAGCAATTCTCACCTGCTCGACAACAGGCTCAAATGCGGATTCATCCAGACCCAGTCCACGAGCATGAAGTTCTGGGCCGGCAACTACTTTTGACTCGATCATGTCTACAGCTGCAAAGATGCTAATGAAACCCTCTTCGCCTAGGACTCGGCGATCCTTCAGTAGGGTTTCGGTCACATTGCCAACACTGGACCCATCGACATAAACAAACCCAACAGGCACGTAGCCAACAATTGATGCTTTGCCATGTTGGAGATCAATGACAACTCCATCGTCGGCTAGTAGTACGCGCTCTGAGTCAATACCGACACCTACTGCAATTGCTTTATTCGCACGAAGGTGACGCCATTCACCATGCACTGGCAATACGTTGCGGGGCTTAACAATGTTGTAGAGGTAACGAAGTTCACCAGCTGCAGCGTGGCCTGAAACGTGGACGAGTGCATTGCCCTTGTGCACTACCTGTGCGCCTTGCTTTGTTAAACCGTTGATAACTCGGTTGACTGAATTTTCATTTCCCGGAATAAGTGACGAGGCCAGCACCACGGTGTCTTTGTCGCCAACGGAAATTGGATGATCATGATTTGCGATTCTGGCGAGCACGGCCATCGGCTCACCTTGTGAACCAGTACAGATCAATACGGTTTGTTCGTCTGGGAGCCCTGTTAATTCATCAACGGTCGCCATCAATCCACCTGGAATATTTAGAATTCCTAAGTCGCGGGCAACACCCATATTGCGAACCATCGAACGACCAACGAGAGCCACCCGCCTACCGTGCAATGCAGCCATATCGATGATTTGCTGAATTCGGTGCACGTGACTTGCGAACGATGCAACAATTATTCGACCTTCTGCGCGAAGGAATACCGCATCGAGAACAGGCTCAATATCGCGCTCACTCGTGACAAACCCTGGAACTTCAGCGTTGGTGCTATCGACCATGAGTAGGTCAACACCTTCGTCGCCTATGCGGGCAAACCCATTGAGATCAGTGATTCGACCATCAAGTGGAATCTGATCCATTTTGAAGTCACCCGTGTGCAGAATTGTTCCGCCTGGGGTTCGAATCGCTAGCGCTAGCGCATCGGGGATTGAATGGTTCACGGCAAGGAACTCAAGATCAAAATCACCAACCTGAAGGCGCTGACCTTCAGCAATGAGATGAGTGTGATTCTTGATTCGGTGTTCTCGCAATTTTCCTTCAAGTAAGGCCAAGGTGAATCGGGAACCATAAACAGGAATGTCTTCGCGTAAACGCAGCAAATACGGCAAGGCACCGATGTGATCTTCATGTCCGTGCGTCAGTACAACACCTTCGATGTCATCAAGACGATCTTTGATCGGCCCAAAATCAGGAAGGATGAGGTCTACACCGGGCTGAGAATCTTCGGGAAACAGCACCCCACAGTCCAGTACGAGCAAACGCGTGCCATATTCAAAAATGGTCATGTTGCGACCAATTTCTCCAATACCTCCAAGGGCATAAATACGCGTGGCACCTTGCTCGAGCGGCGGCGGCGCAGGGAGTTCGTTATGAATCATGCAGTGAATCCGGCAACGCCACCAGCAGCAAGATCTCGGCGTAACTGCGCTCGCTGATCTTGCGTGGCATTCATTAATGGAAGTCGAACGGGACCACTCGGCAATCCCAAATCTGCAAGCGCTGCTTTGGTCATCACCACGCCTTGAGCCCGGAAGATGCCGGTGTAGACGGGCAACAGTGAAGCATTGATTTCACGTGCGAGAACAAGATCACCAGCTGCAAAGGCGTTCGCCATCGCAACAAGTCGGTCGCCAACAACGTGCCCAACTACTGAAATCATTCCCGCAGCACCAAGGGCAAGCAACGGTAAATTGAGCGCATCGTCACCTGAATACCAAGCAAGATCAGTTCGTGCCATAGCCCACTGGGATGCTTCGAGATCACCCTTGGCATCTTTATTCGCCACGATGCGTGGGTGCTCTGCAATACGCACGAGAGTTTCCGTTTCGATCGCAGTTCCGGTGCGCTTCGGAATGTCATAGGTGATCATTGGCAATTCAGTTGCATCTGCAATTGCATGAAAATGCGCAATAAGCCCTTCTTGAGGTGGACGGTTGTAATACGGCGTGACTGCCATCAACGCGTGCGCGCCAACCTTTGCTGCTGATCGAGCTGCGTTGACCGAGTGAGCCGTGTCGTTAGTACCAACACCAGCGATAATCGTTGCCCGATCTCCCACGGCTTCAACGACCGCGCGAAGAATCGCAACATCCTCGTCGTCAGTTTTCGTAGGCGACTCACCGGTAGTGCCATTGATCACCAGCCCATCATGAGCAAGGTTGTCAACAAGGTGAACCGCGAGCTGCTGAGCACCAGCAAGGTCTAAGGAACCGTCCGAGTGGAACGGCGACACCATGGCAGACAGCATCAAGCCGAAGGGCGCGCGTTCACTTTGTGGGCCAGGCATGGGTATGAGACTACTGCGTTACGGGGAAACGCGGCCGTTGGCCACGAAGGCGGCATGGGTAAGTGGCATGAGTTTTGCCCACTCCTCTTCGTACCGCTCAGCTACCAGTTCAATTTCACGTTGCGGATACGAAGGGAAATGTGAGCCCTCTACCTTGCGGCGCAACGAAAGAAAATTCATTAATGAACGCGCATTCACGGTGACGTAGGCGCTTGAGAAAATCGAGACGGGCAAGACCATGCGAGCGACCTCGCGGGCGATGCCGGCATCGAGCATTTCTTGATAAGCGGCATACGACTGTGTACAGGCTTCGCGCATGCGCTTATCGATGATGTCGTATTGAGCATCATCTCCCGGCAGGAATTCATAGGCACCTGTTTTGCCCACCTGGATCACATTTCGATCGCGAGCCGGGAGGTAAAACACTGGTTTAAGTTCTCGGTAGCGACCGGATTCTTCGTTGTAGCTAGCCATGCGGTGACGCATGTGCTCTCGCCACACAAAAATCGGTGCCTGAACAAAGAAGGTCATGGAATTGTGCTCAAACGGACTGCCGTGACGCTCGCGCATTAAATAGTTGATCAAGCCTTTTGAACCTGAAGCATCTGCTTGGACATCCTCGAGTGACTGTTCGCCTGCAGTAGAAACACGGGCGGCAAAGACAACATCAGCATCGCTTGCAGAGCCTCGAACTAGTTCAACAGTCACATCGCTACGAAAGGTCACGTCCACGAGGCAACTCTATCCGCGTGACCCCAATGAAACCTGACCAGCCCACCTACCTAGGGCAGCAAAAATCCGGCGAGACCCCCGCACTCGCCGGCTATTCATATTCCAGCGTCTAGAAAGTTCACTGTCTACTCACGAGCCAATAGATGAGGGTCAAAAGTGGGCATGACCGGTCATTTAAGCGAAAACAAGGCCAGAGCCTGACGCATCGCTCCTTAGGCCCGCCTTCAATTGCCAGCTTGAGTCCCATCGCCTGCACCGCAAACCAAAATGGACCCCGCTCAACAGCATCTCAATTCCCTGGATCGGGATGATGGCGATGGCAAGGACAAACGCCATCAATCGATTCTTCACAACTCACTCAAGTACGCGTCAAGACCGACGGTAAGACCAGGGTGATCGGCCACTCGACGCACGCCGAGAAGCACTCCAGGCATGAACGATGTGCGATCCATCGAGTCATGTCGAATCGTCAAAGTTTCACCAATGCCACCAAACACCACTTCTTGATGGGCTACCAGGCCACGGGCACGCACAGAGTGGACACGAACATCCCCAATATTTGCACCGCGAGCACCATCAATTTCTTTAGTAGTCGCATCCGGACTCACCGCCACACCGCTGTCTGATCTGGCTTTGCTTACGAGTTCTGCAGTGTGTCTTGCGGTGCCTGAAGGTGCATCAACTTTATCAGGATGATGCAACTCAATGATTTCAACTGATTCAAAATATGGCGCTGCTTGTTGGGCAAACTGCATCATGAGAACCGCGCCGATGCCAAAGTTTGGGGCGATCAGTACGCCAACGTTCGGGGCCTTCGACAACCACCCACGAATTTGCGCGAGACGCTCATCATCAAAGCCAGTAGTGCCCACAACACAATGCACGCCGCGAGCGATGCAGTGTTCCAAGGTTGGCATCACTACATCGGGGGTAGTGAA
>WLOE01000120.1 GCA_009699465.1 Actinomycetota bacterium
CTCTTTTTCGGAGTCGATGGCCTTTGGCTTTCCGAGGCCTTACTGCTGGCCTTCGTATGCTCAATTGGCTTCATCGCTTCGCGATCTGGTGGCGCCTCAATCTTGCGCGCAATTGGCTACGTCGCGTTCTTGATTGTGGTGGTTACCGCAATCATCGTGTTCAAAATTATTGCCAAGTAACTAGCTGGTGGCGTATCCACCATTGACCGGAATGGTCTGACCGGTAATCCAACTGCCTTCATCTGACACCAGCAATAACACTGCTGGCGCTATGTCTTCCGGTGTTCCGCGTCTGCGCGTTGCGTACAACTTGTTCATTTTTGCAAGGCGCTCGGCATCGGGCTGATAGTTGGGATGAGCAATTGAACCCAATGAAATTGAATTGCAGGTGACGCCTACTGATCCAACTTCTTTCGCAAGGGATCGCATGAAACCTGGACCCATGGCTTTAGCTGCGCCGTACACCGCAACACCAGCATCACCAACGCGGCCACCATCAGAAGTAATCGTGACGATGCGACCCCATTGCCGTTCAATCATTCCCGGTAGTACTGCATACGTTGCGTTGAGCAAGCCATAACCATTGAGTTCAATATGTCGCGACCATTGCGTTGGATCTGAATCCACAAAGCGAGCTAATTCAATACCTTCGGCAGGGATGCCGGCGTTATTCACCAAGATGTCAATCTGACAACCAAGTTCACTGGTCACTTGTGCAATCTGCTCCTTGAGCACTTCAAGCTTCGTGATGTCTGCAACGAGCGAGGTAGCGTTCCCGCCAGACTTGCGAATCTCATCAACAACGACTTCAGCGCGTTCTTGGAAAAGATCATTGACCAAAACCGTGGCGCCTTGCTCAGCAAGCACTCGTGCTATTTGCGCACCAACACCTTGACCCGCACCCGTGATGAGCGCGCAATGCCCTGCGAGGTTAAACATATTCGGACTCTAGAGCGCGCCCTTTGAGGATGTCAGGAGAACGAGACGTTCTAAGGCAAGCAATTTCTGCTCCGGATCCAGCGCAGTACCGTCGCCGACACCGCCCTTGGCCGCTCCATCAGCATCAGCCAGCGCAACAGCAGCCGCAGCCAAACGACGCTGATCACCACTCCATGCAGCCCATTGATGGCGCAAAGCCTTGACCTTCCAAGGTGGCACACCTGCTTGCCGAGCAACGTCGGCCTCTGATGTTCCAGGCCCTGCTGCAGCCACTCGAATAATGGAGCGCAATCCAGAAGCCAGGGCCATCACCATGGGAACGGAAAGATCGCCGGAATCGCGCATGGCCCACCGCAGCGATCGCAAGGCTTCTGCTGGTCGGCGATCCCACACGGCGTCAGCAACTGCAAACCCGGTGACGCCCGTAATCCCTGCGAAGTAATCGTGCACATCATCAAGACCAATGGGATTGTTTTCAACATCTGCCGTGAGTTGCGAGATCGCACCAGTGAGTAACCGTAGATCTGTTCCGACTGAATCAATGAGGGCTGACAACGCTTCATCAGTCATCGCTCGCTTAAAGGAAGCCACCTCTTTTGCGAGATAAACACGAAGTTCCTTGCCTTTGAGTTGTGTACAGGCAATTTGTTCAGCACCACTCTTCTTCAACATATCGAGCAGGTTCTTACCTTTCACCCCGCCTGGGTGCGTAAGGATCAACCACGCATGATCAGCAGGATCTTCGGCGAATGCACGCAGTACTCCATCGAGTTCATCAGTTGCTTGATCTATGCCTGTCACCACTACGGCGGTGTTCTCACCAAAAAGATTGGGACTTGATGCTTCGCGTAACAATGCTGCGGCATCTTCACCATTGGCGGCCATCGTGGTGACTTGCAGCTCTCCTTCGCTTGCAGTCAACTGCTTCAGCGTGGTGCGCACGACTCGATCAATAAGCAGCGGTTCATTTCCGATCGCGATCGTGATGCGCGGGGTCGGTGCTGCTGCGTTGGTCATGATGGTTACAGCATGCCATGACTCACCCACGTTGCCCGAGGAGCCCGATTGAGCCATCTTCTTGGCGCCAAATAGCCAAGCTCCCCTGTTCATCCGTGCGGGCAACCTGTGCACCGGCAGCCTGCCAATTGGCTACCGTGCTCGCCGCAGGATGGCCGTAACTATTGCCTTCACCCACACTTACGAAGGCCAGCGAAGCACCGGTCCAACGAGCAAAGGCCGGATCCTGATATCGACTGCCGTGGTGAGGAACCTTGGCAACCTGGGCCCCGGGTGATGGATTTTCGGCAATAACCGCTGATTGAGCTGCTGGTTCTATATCCCCGGGCAACACGAAGCGCAGTCCGCCAGCATCCGCCACCAACACGATGCTCGCGTTATTTGGCTCATCGTCGATGAGACGACTGGGCCACAGAACTTTCCAACTCACTGATCCCGATTGCTGCGTCGTTCCTGAATGGAGAACACGGAATTGCACACCACGCTCATTCACAATTGCTTGCGCGTCGGTTGCCTCATGTGCTGGCTCACTCAACGGGGTAGTGAAGGCAGCTTTCAACTGCCTACCCTGCAGCGCCCCACGTAAACCTCCGACATGGTCTGCGTGAAAATGTGTGATCACTAACGCATCGATCACTGTGATTCCCAGATCGTCAAGGCAACGGTCCATCACCTGGCCTTTGAGGCCGACATCAATCACCATGGCGGATGACTCCCCTGTGCGTAGAACCACGCCATCCCCTTGGCCGACATCGCACGCAACAAGTGCCCACTGGGTTGGCAGCCACCGTCGAGTAGAACTCGCAAACGTAATGAACAGCGCGAGTGTGATCGCGATTGCAGCACTGCCCCAACGCAACAACGATGGAATTCCATTTGGAAACACGTGATGCAAGTGTTTGCGAGCGATGAACGAGGATGCTGAGAGTACGAAAATAATCGCGGCACCTCCGATACCAGCGGGCCAGGGAACAACCGCAAACGGAAAATTCGCGCAAGTGAATGCGACGTTGGCGATCCAGACGGCACACCAACTTGCCACCATGCCCACAAGCACTGCAGCAGGCATGAACACCACACTCAGCATTGCCGCGAGCAAACCTAAGATCGTGATGAGGGGAACCACTGGCATTGCCAACAGGTTCGCGGGAATTCCAGCAAGGCCGACTGTGCTGCCCATTGCGATGATGATCGGCACTGTCGCCAATTGGGCAGTCAAGGTGACAGCAAGGCCTTCTTGAAGCCTCGCCGGCATCCGTGGGAATGTCCGCGCGATCCAGTCCAACATCGTTGGCGCAAACACAATGAGGCCAGCGGTTGCGCCGACTGACAAAGCAAAACCCCAGGAAATTGCAAGTTCTGGAGCGACCACGATCAGTAGAGCTATCGATACGGCAAGCACTGCTATTCCACGCCGTTGACCACCGCTGAACATGCCCACGAGCACGACTGACGCCATTACCCCTGCTCGCAGAACACTGGGTTGCGGTCGCACCAAAATGACAAACCAAGTGAGCGCGATGAGCGTGACAATGATCTGAACAGGCAATCGAAGGCGCAGCAACCTCGTCGCTCCCACAACAACCACAATGACAATCGCCAGGTTTCCTCCGGAAACAGCTGTTAAATGCGACAGCCCTGACATTCGCATGGCATCTTTGAGTTCTTGGGGCTGCATTGACTGCTCCCCTATTGCCAATCCAGCAACCAGCGCAGCGCTATCAACAGGTCGACCGGCTAATGCTGCTTGTAGGCCAGCGCGCAACGCATGAGCACTTGCATCAATGAATCCCGGATTGGCCAACACCACGGGATTTCTTGTGGCTTGCAATTGCGCAGCGGTCAGAGGTGGTTCACCCGCACTCAATTTGCCGTGCACCTGAACTAACGATCCGATCGGTGGTGGTTGCCAAGAACTCTTGACTGACAATGGCAATTCAAGGCGCCACTGTTCGCCGCGTGACTCAATTGAACTGGTCGCAATGTTCCAACTCACCTGTGGTTCCTGCTGCCACAACCGTGCAGTGGTTGACTGAACTTGCTTGCCTTCGCTCTCCACAATGCCAATGAGATCGATGGACTCATGCCCTCTCACCCAACTGTGCAGGGGCTCACTGTTCAAAGCATTGAGATGTGTAGTTGCCACACCTGCGCCGATGAGCGCGCCACAAGCGACAGCAAGAATTGCAAACGGCACACGCGCATGCCACAGA
>WLOE01000121.1 GCA_009699465.1 Actinomycetota bacterium
CCGATCGCGGGCCTTCCGTTGATGGGTTTGCTGCTGCCAAAGGTAAGAAGGGTGCGGTGATGGTGGAGCGCCTAGCTCACCGCGACTGCAACACCAAGAAGGGCAAGGTTGCTCCGGTTGTGCCGTGGTCATCGGACTTGCTCGTCGTTGATCCCTCACCGATTGTTGCCACCGTTGATCGTCTTTCCCGTAAGGGTGGGCGAGAGGTCATTGCTCGTTGCCCAAGTGAATCTGACGCTCAAGAGGCCTCTGACTGGTTACTCGATCGGCTCTCACGTTTCGTTCCAGGAATGGAACTTTCGACCTCGATCGAACCTGGTGGCGGTCAGTACATGTTGGTGTTGCGGGCGGGGTAAGTGCCCATCTTCTGCGTTTAGGGTCGAAAGATTGCTGTATTGCTGTATTGCTGTGTTGCTGAATTACTCGTGTTGTGGCGCAGGATTGGCGATCATGCGATTTACCGAAATCCGTGAGTTTCACTCATAAGATCCTCGCAATACACACAAGGCCCGATGCATCCGCATTGCTGGTCGGTGAATGAGAGATGGGCTTGATGATGAGTGATGTAGCAGCAAAGCGCGCAGCTTCGATTCACGGGTTTTGGCGCATGCTCGCCGGTTTCGTAGCCGTCTGGGTGGTCTGTGTTGTGGTGTGGGGTCTCACCGGTCAGGGCTACTTCTGGCCAATGTGGCCAGCCCTTGGTTTTGTTATCGGCACGATCTACGCCGGCGTTCGCATTTTCAGGATGCCAAAGGAATAACTCTCTTTTTGGATCGTCATGGCGGTATGTGTTTCCCTGATGTGCGGTGAGTAGTCGTATTGGCCGCCGATCGCGGCGATTTGCAGCCCAATTGGCTGAATTCCCAAGTCGCGGTCTTGTTGTCTAGAGTCGCTGATTCGCGCAGATGTGATGTCGGCAGTGGATGAATACCGCAAGTCTCGGGGCTTGGACTAACTCATAGTTCTCAAGCTGGGATCCTTGGGATCACGCCCGTCACCACTGGAGATTCCTTTGATGCGGCGATGCACCCACGGGATCATGTGGTTTTTCACCCAGAGGGCATCTGTCTTGAGGTCTTGAGTCTTACTGCGCTTTGGTGCTGGTGGTAGCGCAAGCGTCCACCACGAATCTTTGTTCGCATTCTTGGTGATTGCATTGAGTGCAGCGGCTGCCACCCGTGCATGACCATGCGCATTGAGATGCAGCCGATCCTCAAACCAGAGCCGTCGATCAGTGAGTACCTCGATAGGTTCCAGATCGACAACAATGCAGTCATATTTACGCGCCGTTGCTCTGACATTCGCATTGAACTGGGCGAAGCGATCGGCCAAAAGTTGCGCGAGTTTGCCTGTTCCACCAGCCCTGCCAATCGCGGTGAACAGTACGACTCTGTGTTGTTCACCGTTCAGCACCGCAGTCAAGCGTTGAACTGCTTGGTCATACCTCTTGAAGAGATCGTCAAGATCGGTACCGCGACGCAACACATCGTTGGGGCCAGCATGGAACGTGATGATCGTCGGGTTGAGGGCAAGGGCAGCATCGATTTGATCATCAACTACTTGATCCAAGAGTTTTCCTCTGATGGCCAAGTTGGCGTAGTGGACCTGCGTATCTGGCTGCTGGGCTAACAGCTGCGCTAGGCGATCTGCCCAGCCGAGGTATTCACCATCTTCTCTGGTGTCATCGCACATGCCTTCAGTGAAGGAATCACCCACGCAGACCAGTCGAATGGATAACACTTAAGGTTCCAAGCCTTTCAATGGTGAAGTGATGACAGTATGGAGTCATGAGCGACACAACTGAAGAATCTACTGGCCTAGACCGTCGCCGACTCTTACAAGCCATGGGGGTTACCGGGGCTGCTGCTGCGCTCGTAGGAGCGGGAGCGGGCACTGGCGCCGCTTCAGCTGCCGAACTTGGCCCGTTCACTCCTCGAGGCCGCCTCACCCGTCGCCCAAACTTCCTGGTGGTGATGGTTGATGAACAGCGAATGGCTCCCACCTATGAGTCAGAGGAATTAGCGCTGTGGCGTCGTCGGAATTTATCCGCACAGAATTTTCTGCGCGAGCATGCAATGGAATTCAATAACCACCACATCATGGCTGCAGCCTGCGCCCCAAGCCGTGCATCGATCTTCACCGGTCAATATCCATCGCTTCATGGCGTTTCGCAAACTTCAGGCGCTGCTAAAAGCGCAATAGAAACGGATCTGTATTGGCTTGATCCCACAACGGTGCCAACAATGGGCGATTGGTTCCGTGCCGGGGGATACGACACCTTTTACAAGGGCAAGTGGCATATTTCCGACGCTGATCTCTATGAGCCAGGCAGTTACAACACGTTGGACACCTTTAATAGCAACAGCGAGCCAGTTCCTGAGGCCGAGAAAATCTATCTCGAAGCTAATCGCTTAGCTGGGTTTGGTTTCGATGGCTGGATTGGACCAGAGCCTCATGGCAAGAATCCACTCAATTCAGGCTCATCGGCTCCAGGTGGTCGCGGGCGTGATGAGCAATTTGCAACCCAAGGCATCGGGGAGTTGCGTCGCCTTCGCCATGCCAAGAATCCATGGTTGCTGGTTACTTCGTTCGTGAATCCGCATGACATCACCTTGTGGGGTGACATCACACTGGCTCAACGTAACTTCTTCTTGGCGCAACAGTTGATCGGCTCTAACGTGCCTGCAAATCTCTTTTCGCCGGCCTTTAACGCATCACTTTCAGAGTCACTTGCCACCAAGCCATCAGCTCAAGCCAGCTACCGGGCTACCTATCCGCAGGCATTACAGCCAACGCAAACCGGCCCTGCTCATCAACGCTTTTATTACCAATTACAAAAAGAGGTTGACGATCAGGTAGGTCGCGTGATCCGAGCACTGACACAAGATCGCAATGCCTATCAAGACACCGTGGTTGTCTACCTGTCAGATCACGGCGAACTTCTCGGAGCGCATGGTGGCATGTTCCAAAAGTGGCACAACGCATACGACGAAGTGTTGAAAGTTCCGTTGATGTTCCACAATCCAAAACTCTTCCCTCAAGCGGTTTCCTCCTCAGCACTGACATCGCATGCCGATCTTTTGCCAACGATGTTGGGTCTGGCAGGTATTGATCAGAAGAAGGCGCTGCGTTCACTTACGCAATCACATACGCAAGCCACGGCGTTACCTGGTCGCGATCTCTCCGGATTCCTGCTCGGCGAAGATGCTCTGATTGCTCCGGCACCTGTTTTCTTTATGACCGATGATGCGCCGTTCACGGGAGCAAAGCAGGTGTCGTGGAAGGGCGCGATGTATCCATCGGTCGCTCAACCAAGCAGTTTGGAAACAGTTGTGGCAATGATGCCAACAGGCGTTGGCGGAATTCTTGAGCAATGGAAATACACCCGCTACTGGGATAACCCACAGTTCTGGACATCACCCAATCAGCAAAACGTGGAAACGATCATTGCTGGAAGCCTGACAACACCAGGTGCTAAGACAGCGACGACAACTGTCACCTCGTTGGCTCCAACCGCCGGCCAAATTGCACCCCCTGCTGATCAGATCGAGTGCTACAACGTCACTATTGATCCAACTGAGCTTCGTAATCTTGCTGATGATCGTGCGTCAGCAATCACAGTGGCCGCTTTGCGAGTGTTGTTGGATCAGCAGCGCGCGACTAAGCGCTTAGTTCCGGTAACGAGCAGCGTTTCGGCGGTACCACCTTCACCGAACTTGTTGAATATTGGTGCCTGAAATTCTCGATGAGTTACACGGCCAGGCGTAGGTGCAGGGCTAGTTCGTCATAGGTGAATCCATAGTGTTCCGCAGTGATCCTTGCCAGGGTGGTGTCGCGGAAAGCGATCACGTCTTCAATATTTAATTTGAGGATTGAAGTTCGGCAATCACTTGTATCGCTGATGACCTTTTCCCAGCAGCGCAGGTGAGCAATAACTGCCTCTTGTGGGGTGTGGACCGTTCGTGAATCAGCGAGCAGCTGAAACGTGTAATTGAGCTGAATCCAAGCGAGGTCAGCTTCGCGCGTGCTCGTGCCCAAATCCTTGTGTTGCTGCGCCATATTGGTGCTCATGTTGCGAGCCTGACATTTTGATATGTCTGCGAGGTTCCTGCTGCGTGAACAG
>WLOE01000122.1 GCA_009699465.1 Actinomycetota bacterium
GATATTTGGCGCGTGATTATGTGGGCGCACAAGCGGCCTTACCTTTCGCCCTTCTCGATCAGATTTCATTGATTGGAACACCAGCACGAGTAGCAGATCGCCTACAGGCGTATCACGAAGTTGGTGTAACAAATCTGACCTTCACTGCAGTAGGTAACACAATCGATGAGCGAATTGCGAGTGTCCGGACCATGGCTGAAGTGTTGGACATGTCAGGGTGTGCTTCATGACGGAAGCAGTTACCTGGTTTGAAGCGATCGTCCTCGGAATTGTTCAAGGGCTGACTGAATTTCTTCCAATCTCATCCACTGCACACGTGTTAATCGTTTCTCAAATCTTTGGATGGCAAGACCCGGGTGCTGCCTTTTCGGCTGTGACCCAGATCGGAACCGAAATCGCCGTTCTTGTGTACTTCCGAAACGACATCGCGCGAATCATTACTACTTGGTATCGCTCTTTTCGTGACACTTCGCTGCGTTCAAACCTTGATGCCCGCATGGGCTGGTACATCATCATTGGAACAATTCCGATATCAGTTCTTGGTCTCCTGTTTTCGAAACAAATTGAAACGGCTGCACGCAACTTATGGTTGGTAGCCATCATGCTTATCGTTTTTGGCGTGATCCTAGGTTTCGCCGATGCACTTGGTTCGCGTAAGCATGACCTGACGGAACTCAATAGGCGTGATGGTCTGCTCTTCGGTATAGGTCAAGCGTTCGCGCTCATACCAGGAGTCTCTCGATCTGGTGCAACGATCTCGACGGGTTTGGCGCTTGGGTATACCCGTGAGTCAGCTGCACGATATGCGTTCTTACTCGCCATTCCTGCAGTACTCGCGTCGGGCTTCTACGAACTCACGAAAATTGGCAGAGACACCACGGCATCTTGGGGCCCTACGCTGCTGGCCACAGTGATCGCCTTTTGTGTAGGTATTGCTGTGATTTCTTGGTTACTCAAGTACGTCACTACCCATACCTATAAGCCATTCGTGTTGTATCGAATCATCTTGGGCTTTGTGTTGATAGCACTTCTAGCTACCGGAATTCTCGTTTCCTAGTGGCACGCGGTCTCATCGGTCATCACATGAGAATTCCTGCACGCGAACCCTTGATTCATTCGACCTTCGCGCTTGGTTCCTGAGAGACTGACACCATGACCACGCTCATCTTGGTACGGCACGGACGTACGTCAGCCAATCGCGACGGAATTTTGGCAGGTTGGACTCCTGGGGTTCAACTGGACGACAAGGGCATTGAACAAGCGACGGCAGCCGGTCTTCGGTTACAGGGCATCCCGCTATCCGGCGTGGTCTCGTCACCTCTTGAACGAACAGTAGAAACAGCTGAACTGCTCGTTGGTGATCGCGATCTGGATATTGCACTTGATCCGCGCATTGGAGAGTGCCATTACGGCGACTGGACCGGACGTGCGTTGAAGGATCTGGCCAAGGAGCCAATGTGGAAAGTTGTCCAGTCTCAACCTTCAGCTGCGGTCTTCCCAGGTCCGGATGGCGAATCACTTCGCAATATGGCACATCGCGCAATAGATGCAGTTCATCATTGGAATCATCAGTTTGGACCTGACGGCATATATGTCATGGTGAGTCATGGTGACGTCATCAAAGCCATTGTGAGCAATGCGTTGGGCACCCATCTCGATCTCTTCCAGCGGGTTCACATTGATCCATGTTCAATCAGCGTTATTGAATACACAGCAACTCGACCATTTGCAATACATGTGAATGACACAGGTAGCGACCTGTCCCGACTTATCCCAACGAAGAAATCGCGGCGAGGAAAGTCAGGAGACGCTGTCGTTGGCGGCGGTTCAGGCGATGGCCGATAAGGTCAGGTTGTGGCGCGCCAGGTATTTGATTTCCCAGAACCAGAACGCTTTGTTGTGGGCACAGTCGGCATGCCGGGGGATCGCACGTTTTTTCTTCAAGCACGGCATGCAAACAATGTTGTTTCAGTCGTCTTAGAAAAACAGCAAGTCGCAGCACTTGCTGACCGCGTCGAACAAATTTTGTCAGTCGTTGAAGGCACCAATGTGGGTTTTGTTCGTACAATTGATGACAAGCCATTGGAACTGCCAATTTTCGAGGAATTTCGAGTTGGAACCATGGCGTTGGGTTGGGATGACGATGTACACAAGGTGTTCATCGAGGCCTACGCAGTCAGTGATGATGAGCTGCCAGACATGGACGTAAACGAATCGGAAGACGAAAGCGTCGACACACTGCGAGTTCGTCTCACCCCGGATCAGGCTCGCAGTTTTATTCAGCGGGCACGTACGCTCGTTGAATCCGGACGCCCCGCATGTCCTTTTTGCGGACAACCGCTCGACCCAAGCGGGCATATTTGTCCACGAGCTAATGGATTCAAGCGCAGGTTGTAATGACTATCGCTTCAGTTCTCGCACTAGGTGAACTCACCGTGCTCGGTCGTCTTGCTGGCTCATCAAATGCAACCCTGCTGAGCATGGTGAGGGATGATGAAGGTCTTGAATATAAATGTGTGTACAAACCAGTAGTGGGCGAGCGACCGCTGTGGGATTTTCCGGACGGAACCCTTGCAGGACGTGAAGTGGCGGCCTATGAACTCAGTCGACTTCTCAAATGGGATGTCATACCCGTGACAGTCTGGCGTGATGAAGGTCCGTATGGAGAAGGCAGCGTTCAATTATGGGTCGATGCCGACGAAGATATTCGCATAGTTGACCTCATCTCAGTAAACGAGGGGCATGAGGGCTGGCTTCATGTACTGACCGGTGAAAATGAAGCTGGCCAGGAAGTACGTGTTGTCCACCGCGATCGGCTTGACTTAGCGCAAATCGCGATACTTGATGCCTTGATGAACAATGCCGACCGCAAGGCAGGTCATCTGTTGATCGGTGAAAACGACCGGCTGTGGGGTATTGATCATGGGTTGACCTTCAACGAAGAACCCAAATTGCGCACGGTCTTGTGGGGATGGGCTGGGCAACGCATTCCTGAACCGTTGATGACCGATCTGGCTGCACTGCTTACCCGGTGGAATGACGTGGAAGCGGTTCTCGAATCTTTCCTTGCAGGCTATGAACTTCAGGCTTTAGCTGAACGGTTACAAGAGTTATCGGATGGCGCTCGATATCCACAGCCCCCAGAACATTGGCCGGCGGTTCCATGGCCACTCTTCTAAATCGCAGACTCAAAACTGACTAAGGTGCAGTAGTGGAATCTTGGAAGCAACCATCAATACCGAAACTGCCAGGCAAGGGTCGAGCCCTCAGCCTTTTCGATACTTCCGTACAGCGCGTTCATCCGACCAGCCCAGGTCCGGTAGCCAAGATGTATGTGTGTGGCATCACTCCCTACGACGCTACACACATGGGTCATGCGGCCACCTACGTTGCATTTGATCTTGTCTATCGCGCTTGGCTAGATGCGGGGCATGAAGTCCACTACGTGCAAAACGTGACAGATATTGATGATCCGCTCCTTGAGCGTGCGGTCGAGCGAGGCGAGGATTGGCAAGTAATTGCTGAACGTGAAACCGCACTTTTTCGCGAGGATATGACTGAACTTGGGGTAATCCCGCCCCGCGAGTACATCGGAGCGGTAGAGGCAATTCCTTCGGTAGCAGAATACGTCACGCAACTCCAGGGAAAAGGATCGATTTATTCCGTTGACGATGATCTCTACTTCGCTGTTCATGACGATCCGCACTTCGGCAAGGTCGCCAATCTCAGTAACGAAGAGATGCTCACAATCTTTGCTGAGCGTGGAGGGGATCCAGATCGCCCAGGTAAGCGCAATCCTCTGGATTGCTTGGTCTGGCAAGACGCTCGGCCAGATGAACCTGCTTGGAATACCTCACTTGGTCATGGTCGACCGGGTTGGCATATCGAGTGTGTGGCTATCGCACTGGATCACTTGGGTGAGCGTATGGATGTTTTGGGTGGCGGTAGTGATCTTGCCTTTCCGCATCATGAAATGAGCGCATCCGAGGCAGCAGTGATTACTGGAAGTGAA
>WLOE01000123.1 GCA_009699465.1 Actinomycetota bacterium
CGCACGATTCGATCGAGCAATGGCGTCGGCGAAAACTGCTGCCGCGAAAGCTGCGGCTCACGCAAATCGCCGAGCTGACGTCGCTTCTGCAATTGCTGCTCGTCAGGCAGCGCTTGACGCGATTCCAACTCCTGCGCCTAAGCCACCTAAAGAAAGTAAGACGCCAAAGCCTGCGGATCCAACTGGATCAGCTAAGCCGAGGCCATCACCATGACTTACCAAACTATTGATCTTCTTCAATCAATAGTGATTCCTCCACGGAGACTAAACGCCTGAGTCTCCGCAAGATGATGAAAGTCCCCCTGACCAACCTGAGGTCAGGGGGACTTTCATATTCACAGTGTTAGAGCGCGTCTGGCCCACGTTCACCAGTGCGCACGCGTACTACTGATTCAACGTTAATCATCCACACCTTGCCGTCACCGATCTTTTCCGTGCGCGCAGCATTGACAATCGCATCCATCGTTGATTCTGCTTCGGCATCATCAACGATGACTTCTATGCGAATCTTTGGAACAAGATCGATTTGATATTCGGCGCCACGATAGACCTCAACGTGCCCTCGTTGGCGACCATGACCACTTGCCTCAGAAACGGTCATGCCATGAATACCTACTGCGTGTAACGCTTCTTTGACGTCATCAAGTCGGAAGGGCTTGATGATTGCGGTGATGAGCTTCACTGGTCTTCCTCTCGGCTGCGTGCGATGAGATCACGCAGTGGATGGTGGCTACTTCCAATACTTCCACCACCGGCTACGCCTGCAAAGTCATAAGCACTTTCAGCGTGGATGGTCGTGTCTAGACCAGAGATTTCATCATCAGGGTCGGCGCGGAAGCCCATGGTCTTGGTAATGATGGTGGCGATAATCCAGGTAACAATGAAGGCGTAAGCGGCTGTTGCAAGGGATGCGATCACCTGCTTGCTCAGCAAAGTTGCCCCGCCTCCGAAGAACAAACCGTCGGCTCCAGCTTCGTTTGCGATGACAGCGGCAAACAAGCCAATGCCGATCATCCCGACGAATCCACCAACACCGTGCACACCGACAACGTCAAGTGAGTCATCAAAACCGAAACGGAACTTTTGGCTGACGGCCCAAGCGCAGATTGCACCGGCTGCAAGGCCGATAACTAACGCACCAATAGGTGTGACAAAACCACAGGCTGGCGTGATGGCAACAGCGCCAGCAATAGCGCCAGATGCTGCACCCAAAGTGGTGGGGTGACCATCACGGAATTTTTCAACCGCAATCCAGGTCAGCGCGCCGCATGCAGTTGCGATCTGCGTATTAATAAGTGCAGTCGCTGCAAGGCTTCCTGCACTGAGTGCTGAACCAGCGTTGAAGCCCAACCAACCAAACCACAGCAAGCCAGCTCCTAGGAGTACGAGCGGCAAGTTGTGGGGGCGCATGGAATCGTGCTTGAAACCAATACGTCGACCGACGACAAGTGCGAGTGCCAAAGCTGAAGCACCGGAGTTGATCTCAACTGCGGTACCACCTGCAAAGTCGAGCGCACCAAGGCGATCGCTGATCCATCCACCAGTGCCACCTTGTAATGCAAATGCCCAGTGAGCGATTGGTACGTACACCAACAGAGCCCACGCGATCATGAACACGATCCATGAACTGAACTTCGCACGGTCAGCGATCGCACCCGAAAGCAATGCAGTCGTAACTATGGCGAAGGTCAGTTGGAACATCACGAAAGCAAGTAGGGGAATCTGATGACCCTCTGGTCCAACTGGTTGGTTCAGCGCATTGGTAAGTCCGAAGTGCTCGAAGTTGCCGATGAAGCCGCCACCTGAGTCAGTACCGAAAGCCAACGAGAAGCCGACGATTACCCAGACCACCGTGATGACACCCATAGCCGAGAAACTCATCATGATCATGTTCAGCACGCTCTTGGAGCGAACCATGCCGCCGTAAAAGAGGGCAAGCCCAGGGGTCATCAGCAGAACGAGGGCTGCGCACGTCATCACCCAAGCGGTGTCAGCACCATTAATCGCATCCATGCAAGGCTCCTTAAAGACGGGTTACACACGGGTCAGACCAGTCCAGACCAGCGGCGGAGTCTTTCCCAGTTGTGTTACAGACAGATTTCGTAAACGGGCGTTTCTGGAGGGAATCCGTAGGGATTAGCGCTGGCGAATAACAACTGGGTCTGCATCGCGAAAGCGTGAGTTCGCATAAAGCTGGTTTCCGTCTTGGGTGGTGAAGCCGGTCAGGCTTGGTTTCACGCCGTCGAACACGGCCGTGCATGGCGATTCCATCAGTAAGGCCCACTCACGTTTGAGCAGATTTTCCTGAAGCATGCCCTCCACGTATCGGTTATGGGTTCCCACCGCCAAGAAGCGAACTTTCTGCGCGATGAGCTCCAGGTTCGGCAGGATCACATCAAGTTCGCGACCTTGCAGGTCTATGTGGAGTAGGTCAGTTGGTTCATCACCGGCAAGCAAGGTTTCAAGTGTCACGGTTGGTACATCGACGTGATCGAAGAAAGCGCCGCGGTAATCCATATGTGCGTTCTCATCAGTACTGACCGCACCACCCATGTCATCGTCCGTTAATTTCGGAAATTGCAACGTGGTTTCTTCAAACCAACATGCAGCTTGCACAACAGTCATGTCGGTTGAATGTTCGCTGAGTTGTTCGCGAATTGCTTGGCTCGTTCCAGTTACATGGCGCACATCAATGTTGTTGTCCTGCGCATGTTGTAACGCCCACCCGGCGCGCAATTGGTCAGCTTCAACGGCAATGCCGGTTACTGATTTACCTTCTCGCTTTGCAATTGCAGCACCCATCACCACCCACGGTGCCCAACCAGCGCCAACTTCGACGATTCGGTAAGAATCGCGATTATTGATTAAAGAAAGACCAAGCCCGACATATTCCTCAGCTTCAGAGCGATATCCATCGGTGGGAACTGGCAAACGGTCAGTTGTTGTGCCTGCAAGATCCTGTGGCGCCCAAGGCAGCATGCCGATGCGAGTGCGAATACCAGCCCAGTCGACGCGGAAATGTGATTCGGGATCTGGAGTGGCCGATGCTCGAAGGCGCTGCAAAATTGGAACGATGGTGTGGGGCAACACAGGAACATGGAGTCCATTGCCGTACATAGCCACGACAGTTGAGTCCTCACACTCTGTTGTCGTGGCCTCTTGATCCCCCCTGGAAAGGGGCCAACGCATCCGCGGACATTAACCGATCAACGTGCGCTGTGCCAGACATTTGTGCACTTTGCGAGGATGGCGTCGTGGCCCCCAAAAATCTCGTCAATATTGAAGCCGTCTCAAAGTCCTTCGGTAAGCGACCCCTGCTTGAGAAAGTTTCCCTTGGCGTGAGCGCTGGTGAGCGGATTGCGGTGGTAGGTCGCAACGGTGCTGGCAAGAGCACCTTGCTCAAAGTCTTCACCGGAGTTGAGTCAGTGAATTCCGGACGCGTGACTGTTGGATCTGATGTTCACGTTGAAATGGTGTCGCAAGTTGATAGTCCCGATGCTGACGCAACGGTGGCAAGCGTCGTGGTGCCAGGTCGCCCAATCCATGAATGGGCAGGCGATGCCCGAGTGCGTGATGTCCTCACTGGGTTACTTGGTGGATTTAACGACGAACTCCTGAATGCCCGGGTTGCTTCGATGTCAGGTGGTGAACGCCGACGCGTGCAGTTGGCGAAAGCGCTCATCAATGACTGTGACCTGTTATTGCTTGATGAACCAACGAACCATCTTGACGTGGATGTGATCTCCTGGCTTGTTGACCATTTAAAGTCACGTCCGAAGTTGGCAATCGTGGTCGTCACGCACGATCGCTGGTTCCTTGATGCATTGTGCGATCGCACTTGGGAAGTAGTGCTTGGCAATGTTGAGGAGTATGACGGCGGCTATTCGGCGTTTGTTCTCGCGAAAGCAGAGCGTGATAGGCAAGCATCTTCATCCGAGTCGCGTCGACAAAACCTTTTGCGTAAAGAGCTCGCATGGTTACGTCGCGGTGCACCTGCGCGCACTTCA
>WLOE01000124.1 GCA_009699465.1 Actinomycetota bacterium
ATGAGTCAATCAACGTTGTGGAACATGATGCTGGGCACTGAAGTGGTGTACCGAGACGCAAAGGGAACACGTACTCGATGCATCGAAGCAGGGAGTGGCCCAGCAATTTTCTTGCTTCATGGCACAGGTGGCCACGCGGAAGCTTGGGCAAAGAACTTCAATGAATTGGCAAATCACTTTCACGTCATCGCTTTTGACTTTGTTGGCCATGGGCTGAGCGATAAGCGCGCTGATATCGATTACTTGATCCCTGATTACGTACAGCAGGTACGTGATCTGATGGATGTGATGGGTATTAAGAAAGCTGCTTTTGTTGGGTTGTCGCTTGGTGCCTGGGTTGCTTCATGGTTGGCAATTGAAAGCCCCGAACGTGTGTCTTGCGTGGTTAATGCCACAGGTGCGGTCTTCCGTTGGCCCGAAGGTCAACCAGCAAATGAAGCCAAGGATCGTGATTCCTGGAAGAAAGCCAATGATGAGTTGGCAACGTTGAATCGCGACACGGTACGCAATCGGCTGCACACCCTGTTCCACAACACTGATCGTTGTCCAGAAGAGCTGGTGGATCTTCGATTGGCGTTGTATTCACAACCAGGCGCACCCGAACTTATTCCGGCCTTGCATCAAATGATTCCGTATGACTCACCAGGGCGAGTGAAGTTCGGTCTGACCCCTGAGCTCTTGGCAGCGATCAGTGTTCCGGTGTTGTACCTATGGGGCGAACACAATCCAGGGGGCTCCGTTAAGGGTGCCCAACGCGCATCTGAAATTACTCCGCACGGTGAACTCAAAGTAATTGACGATGCAGGGCATTGGCCGCAGTGGGAACAACCAGAAGCGTTCAACGCGATCGTCACTGAATATGTGGAGGCCCATCAATGAGTGCATCGTTCTTAAGCGTGTGTGCTTCGCATAGCCCGTTGTTGGAAAATGTTGATGCTGGCGAGGCCGGCGCGACCTTCTTTAATGCAATCGAGGAAGCCAAGGCAACGATTCAAGCTTTTAATCCTGAACTCGTGGTCTTCTTTGGGCCAGATCATTTCCGTGCACTCCAGGGGATCGTTCCACCGGTCACGATTGCAACATCGGCAATTGGATTCGGTGACTGGGGCACTCCAGAAGATCCGTATGTGGTCCCCGCTGAACTAGCAAATCAACTCGCGGCCTACTTGTTGAGTCAGGAGTTCGATGTTGCTGTAGGTAGCGAGGTCCGTATTGATCATGGCTTCGGACAAACATTCATGCAACTGTTCAGCACGCTTAATGCAATCCCAGTGATTCCCATCGTATTGAACTGTGCATCAATGCCACGCACCTCAGTTTCACGAGCAATTGATCTCGCTCAAAGCGTAGGTGCATTCATGGCAACAACTGATAAGCGAGTCTTGTTCCTTGGCTCAGGTGGGCTTTCACATCAACCGCCGTCAATGAGCGCTGAAGTCCGTGCCTTACCTTCGGAAGAGCGCGAAGCGATTGCTCGCAAATCCGTTCTTGATGCAGCAAAGTATGTCAACGCGCAATGGGATGAGAAGTTCCTGACTGCTTTAACTTCCAGTAATTGGTCGGTGTTACGCGAATACAAAGATCCAGAACTCGCAGACGTGGGCTCAGGAACGCATGAGATTCGCACGTGGGTCGCAGCATGGGCAGCCGCAGGCGCCGAAGCTGGTCGATTCACCTATGTACCTATTCCTGAATGGATCACCGGCATGGGTGTTGCGGTGAGCACAGTTGGGGGTAGCAAATGATGAATCACGCCAGCAAAGTTCCATCTCTACAAAGGAGTGTCACGCAATGAGATTCGGTTTATTCCTTTCTCCTTTCCATTCGGCAAGGGCAAATACCACGCGTGCATTGCACCGTGACCTTGACTTAATCGAGCATCTTGATCGACTTGGCTTCGATGAAGTTGTGTTCGGTGAGCACCATTCAGGCGGTATGGAATTAATTCCAGCACCCGACCTGTTCATCGCAGCTGCAGCACGTCGCACCGAGCGCATCGTTCTTGGCTCGGGTGTGGTGTCACTTGCGTACCACAACCCATTCTTGACAGCCGAGCGCTACGCAACGCTAGATCACCTCACCAATGGCCGTTTGCTTATGGGTGTTGGCCCAGGTGCATTGCCACAAGACGCGCTCATGATGGGTATTCACCCAAATGATCAGCGCCGTCGCATGGAAGAGTGCCTTGACGCGATCATGCAATTGCTGCGCACAGATGATCCAGTGACCATGAAGACCGACTGGTTCGAATTGAACGAAGCGATCCTGCAGTTCAAGCCAATGACCGAGTTTGAAATCGCAACGGTGTGTGTGGTGTCGCCATCGGGACCAGCGCTTGCGGGCAAGCACAACCTTTCAATGATCTCGACTGCCGCAACCACCGAAGGTGGCTTCGCGGCGCTGGCAAATCACATGTCAATCGCTGAAGAGGCAGCAGACCGTTACGGTCAGCCAAAGCCTAAGCGTGAAAACTGGCGACTGGTTGGCCCAATGCATATCGCTGAAACGCGTGAGCAAGCTGAAAAAGATGTCGGCTACGGCATGGACGAAATGGTCGCTCAATGGCTTCGTATCACTGAGGTGTGGGCAGCTGCTCTCAACAAGCCTTCGCGTTACCAAGAAGGAAAGACCTCAATTCAGATGGTTCAGGAATCAGGCGCAGGCATCATTGGTACGCCAGATGATGCTGTTCAGCAGATCCTTCGCCTTGAAGAGCAAACAGGTGGCTTCGGCACCTACATGTTGATGGGCCACGAGTGGGCAAACCCAGAAGCAACCAATCGCTCATTTGAGCTCTTTGCCGAGTACGTGATTCCTGAAGTTAATCGCCAGAGTAAGCGCAAGATTGACTCACAAAATGGATTCTTTGAGTTCCTAGACGAAGGTCGCGAGCTTGGTGCGAATGCAGTTCGCCAGGCAATTGCGAACTACGACGCTAGAAAATCATTCTGATCCCTACCGCACCATGAAGAGAAAGCAGAAATTTTAATGTTGATCGTCGGAATTGGCGGCACAGTAAGTCCAACTTCATCAAGTGATGGGGCATTGCGCATCGCTCTGGATGAAGCACAACGACAGGGTGCTGAGGTCAAGATTTTCTCAGGTGACCTGTTGAAAAAGTTGCCAATGTATGACCCAACAGATCCGGATCGGACACCTGAAGCTCAGGAATTCGTTGAGGCTATGCGTGCGGCCTCCGGCATCATTATTTCTGCTGCGGCGTATCACGGCTCAATTTCTGGAATGCTCAAGAATGCATTGGATTACACGGAAGACATGGCGCGCGATGAGCGCTCATATTTTGCCGGTATTCCCGTTGGCAGCATCGCAGTAGCTAAGGGTTACCAAGCTGCGGTGAACACCCTCTCCACAATTCGCATGATTGTTCATGCGCTTCGTGGATGGCCAACGCCATATGGCTGTGTCGTCAACACGGCAACTGATGAAGGTGGAACCGGAGTGGCTGGCGCCGAAGAAGGTCTCCGCATGGTTGCAAGTGAAGTCGTACATATGGCTCGCGCCTTTGAGTCTCATGCTCAGATTGTGGCAAATTCGTGAATGCACCAACCAACCCAGAAATTGGATTAAGCCTTCGTCACGACACCTTCACCACCAACTATCACGATGGTGGTGAAGGTGAAGTGGTGTTGTTGATTCACGGATCAGGTCCTGGCGTGAGTGCCTACGCAAACTGGCGTTTGATTTTGCCCGAGCTGGCAAAGCAGTACCGGGTGCTTGCTCCTGACGTTGCAGGTTTTGGTTTCACCGAAATCGATGGCAACGTTGTGCCACGCACCGACGACTGGGTTCGTCATATCAAGACTTTTCTTGATGAACTCGGTGTAGCCAAGGTTTCCATCATTGGCAACTCCTTTGGTGGTGCACTCGCGCTGTGGTTTGCGTCGACCTATCCAGACATGGTTGATCGCTTGGTGTTAATGGGCAGCGTTGGTGCTTCCTTCGAACTCACTGATGGCCTTGATGCGGTATGGGGTTACG
>WLOE01000125.1 GCA_009699465.1 Actinomycetota bacterium
CAAAAAGGTTCCGGTGCACAGTGGTGGCGACAGCGCACCTGGGCGCGCAGGCTAAATGAGCGCGGTCATTCCTTCGCATGACGATCCAGTCATTGCAGCTAATGCCGAGATCATCGGCGGACCTATGGGCAAATACAGCAGGGGCAACCCATGGTGGTCGCCACTGCGAGTGATCGTGCTGCTGACAGCCTTGGGCTATGCAGTTGGCTATTGGTTGGATTCGGCCTGCCGCAGTACGAGTTGGGCCTCACCAGAGCGTTATGAACATTTGTGTTACACCGACATTCACCCATTCTTTTCACTCAAGGGATTGTTTGAGGGAATTTTTCCCTACCTAGGAGATGCCAAGCCAGAACACATGGTGGATGCACCAGTGCTCGTCGGCTTGTTCATGGAATTCTCGGCGCGCATCACATCGGTCATGAATGGAATCTGGCCGTCCGATGATCAAGCTGTTCAGTTCTATGACGTCACCGCAGTGTTGTTATTCCTGGTACTGCTCATTTTGGTCATCACAACAGTGAACACAGTGAGCAATCGCCCGTGGGATGCAGCAATGATCGCACTTGCACCAATGATGGTTCTGGCAGCGACGATTAGTTGGGACTTGATTGCTCTTGCCTTTGTTGCTTTGGCCTTCTGGACACAAAGCAAGCGCAAGAATGTCGCAACAGGAATCTTCCTCGGTTTGGCTTTATGCAGTGCAAGTTATCCAATAGCAGTGGTGATCGCCGTTGCGGTCATTGGTCTAAGAAGTGATGACTGGAATCGAATCGCAAATCTCATAGGGGTCACTGCTCTCACCTGGTTTGTAATCAATCTCCCGTTTGCGATTGCCAACTACGACGGTTGGGTTGTGATTTACCGCCATCAGATCGAAACGGGTGCGGAATTGGGTTCGGTTTGGTTTGCACTGATCCAACTTGGTGGTCCAACGTTGAGCACGCCCTTATTGAATGCAGCGAGTGTCTTGGTGTTTCTGGCTGCCGTTGCAGTAGTTGCTGCGATCACAGTTCGTGCATTGACAACACCGCGACTGGCGCAAGTTGCTTTTCTTCTCGTTGCGGCATTTGCCTTAACAGCCAAGGGGTTTGCACCCCAATTTAGCCTGTGGCTTATTCCCCTTGCTGTGCTCGCCCGACCGCGGTGGCGTGACTTCTTGATTTGGCAGGCATGTGAAGTCACATACTTCATTGCGGTGTGGTGGTTTCTTGCTGGTTACAACGTTGAAGGTGCCAAAGGCCTCACTCCGCAGTGGTATGCCGTTGCAATATTCGTGCATATTGCTGGAACCTTGTATTTCGCATACCGAGTGATTCAAGACATCAATAAGCCGGAAGCAGATGTGGTGCGAAAAACTACTCGAGACCAAGTACTGCATCAAAGCGTGATGTTGTAAATCGCACATCAGCGGTAAGTGAATCGCCAATTCTTGGCACGACCACCCCGCGTGGTAACCAGATCATCGAGTGATGCTGATGTGGGGGCTCAGCAAACCAACGTTGCTTACCTTCCCAGGTAAATGGGGACATTGCCCGACCGGCGGCATCTAGCGCTCCGGTGCCGGCGGTAACCACGCGTTGGCGCAGCGATGATGCGGGTGTTGGCGCAGATAGTCCAATGCCGTGAGCTGTGCCGCCGGACACCACAATTAAGGTGCCGCCATTTGGACCCGAACGCTGTCGGTAACCCACGTGCACACCATCACGTAATGGATGAACTGCAAGCACCGAACCTTGTGGGGTCAACGCACCGCGATCACCCAACCAGAGTCGAGTGCCAATGCGCGCGCGGATGGCGGTTTCACCAACGAATTCGCGAACCGCGGCGTATTCATCGTCATCGAGGTGTGAAAGCCACAGTGCGGAATCAACCTTGAGATTCGAAGTTGAGAGTTCAGCTTGCCAGATGCCATGCCAGCGCAAGACCTCGCGCACGCGTGCAGTGCCAAAGCCACCTGGTTCACCTTCAGGTTGGGACATTGGCAAATGCAGCGCGAGTCCAAGTACTACGAGTCGACCAGAATGAAGAGAGGTAATGATGGTTTCATCCGCGAGTACTCGCATCAATTCAGCTTCCGAGAAACCAAAGCGATGCATTGAGGTCTGTCCTTCAAGAATCACGCGAACTGACCCAGAGCCTGAAAGTAAAGACTCGAGGCCGGCCATTGACGAGATGGTGCGAATAATGCGATTGCTATCCCACCGCTTAGCGATGCTCCACCACATGTCGGATGCTGCTTGGTCACGCGGATCAAATGGTTCTAGCACCACCACATCGGCAAGGCAGGAACTCAAGACTTCTTCAAGTTCAAACACCGTGCCGACGGCAACAACGGTGCCGGGAAGCATTTCAGCAACATGAGCAAGACGAGCTTGTCCAAGGCCGTAACCATTTCCTTTGATGACGGGCACTAAGGGCGAACCGGTGACTGACTCGACTGTCGCAGCAACGTTGTTCACGTGTTTGCGCCAACGATCGGCATCAACATTGAGTACGAAAGCCATGAACAACTCCTTCCTGCAATTGACCAATCACATTAACCTCGGCGGGCTTGATACAGACCGTAACCCTTTGCCCACACGTTGCGCAGGATGTAATCCCACTCACCAAGGTACTCCTGGGCAAAACCACCGGTACCCACCTTGAACTGAACAAGACCAAAGAGGTGATCCTCGGGATTCAGGGTGTCAGCAATGCCACGAAGGTCATAAAGAGAACACCCAGATGCGTGTGCCATCGTGATCATGTCCCACTGCAAGGCATTGGATGGGCGAACATCGCGATCAGCAGTGGTTGATGCACCGTAGGAATACCAGGCATGAGTGCCAACGCGCACCATCAATGTTGCTGCAGCGACATGGCCTTGGTAGTGAGCAAGGTGCAGGGTGAGTCGACCCTCGAGCGCGCCATTAAGTTCATCCCACATTCTTTCGAAGTAGGAAAGTGCGCGCGGAGTGAAACGATCTCGTGATGCGGTTTCAACATAGATGCGATGAAAGTCAGCAAGGTCAGCGCGCGTGCCTTGCGTAACAATGACGCCGGCCTTTTCAGCTTTACGAATATTGCGACGCCAGAGTTGATTGAAGCCGGCGAAGATTTGATCCAAGGTTCGATCGGCAAGATCAATTTGGAAAACATAGCGAGGTTGAACATCACCAAAACCTGCGCCACTTGAAGTTTCTTGAATCCAACCGCGCGAATTCAATTGCACTGACAGGTGTTGTGCTTCGACGCTATGCCAGTCGGCAATCACATCGTGAAGATGTGCCGGTGGAACAGCAACATCCTCGCGCCACTGCGCCATCGCGTTCTTAATTGAATCTGCTTGCCAGCGTCGAGTAGCAACTGGGGGGCCCATTTTTACTTGGAACGCACCACGACCTCGGCAGTGATCGAGCATTGGTGCAAGCCAGTCATTCAATGGAATGTTTGGATGCGCAGTGGTCAACCAATCAATATCAGGACCTTCAGGCAAATACGCCAATGAGCGCGATGGAATCTTTGGTACGGGCCGGTACAACACCAACCCAGCTCCGACAAGTTCGGATCCCAGGAACCAACCAAGGGATTCTGATTTCCAACCAACCTTGACTTTTCCCCATTCGGGCAATTGCAAGAATGAAACGGATGATCGAGATTGAATCCATGAGCGATGTTGATCAGCAGTAATTGCACGAACAGTTAACTTCACGGCAATTTCACGTCAATCACGACGGGCGCGTGATCAGATGCGCCCTTACCTTTGCGCTCTTCGCGATCGACGAAGCAATCTGACACTGAAGAGACGAATGGCTCGTTGCCATAGACCAAGTCAATACGCATGCCCCAGCCGCGACCAAAGGCTGCTTGACGGTAATCCCAGAACGTATATGGCTCACCTTTGAGAGCGCGTGGCATCACTTCAGAAAGACCAACACCTTCAAGTGCCGTAACTGCTTGGCGCTCGGCAGGAGTGAC
>WLOE01000126.1 GCA_009699465.1 Actinomycetota bacterium
GGTAGGCCATTTTCTTTGACTCTTGCCCGATCCCAAGACGCCCGGCACCTGTAAATATTTGGCGGGTGATGAAAAACGGAGTTAACCACGCCACTATCGACGCGAACGGGGTGGCACGATTCATGAGATAGTTTTCATGGGTCCCGTAAGAAGCACCCTTGTTATCGGTGTTGTTTTTATACAGCAAAACAGGAAGATCAACACCATCAGTCGTGGTGTAACTCGCAGCCTTCGCCATAACGAGCATGCCCGCACGATCCCAGAGCACGGCATCTCGGGGTCCGGTGATTTCTGGTGATGAATACTCTGGATGTGAATGATCAACATAAAAACGGGCGCCATTGGTCAAAATGACATTCGCCATCGTCATGTCATCGTCAGTGAGTTGCGATGGATCAGCCTCAGCTCGGGACATATCAAAGCCGCGTGCATCACGTAGGGGTGACTCCTGCGCATAATCCCATTTAGGGTTTCGTTGCCGGCCCTTTACTTCGTTGCGTGAGTAGGCATTTACTAACCGAGTAGACGATGCCATCGCGTTCATAACTCGAACACCGGGAACAGTGATGCCGTACTCGGTTTCGATGCCCATGATGCGGTGCACGGTCATGATTCACCTGTTGAGTAATACCCGTTCACAGATATTGACCAGTGTTAGCAATGGTCGCGATAGAACGACCTGCCTCATTGCCCTTAACTCCTTGCACCAACGTACGAATAAACACGATGCGCTCACCCTTTTTACCCGAGATTCGAGCCCAGTCATCTGGATTCGTGGTGTTAGGCAAGTCTTCATTCTCCCGGAACTCCTCAAGCGCACCCTCGAGAAGATGCTCAACGCGGATGCCTTTAACCCCGGTTTCCAAAAATGCCTTGATCGAGGCCTTTTTCGCCCTCGCAACAATATTTTCAATCATGGCGCCCGAATTGAAATCCTTGAAATACAGGATTTCCTTGTCCCCTCCTGCGTACGTCACTTCAAGGAAACGATTTTCCTCGGACTCGGCATAAATCATTTCAACAGTGCGATCAATCATGGAAAGACATGCTGCAACCCTGTCGCCATCATGTGCGGCAATGTCATCCTGGTGAATGGGGAGTTCAGGAACGAGATATTTGCTGAAAATTTCTTGCGCGGCTTGTGCGTCGGGACGGGCGATTTTGATTTTCACGTCGAGACGACCAGGACGTAAAATTGCTGGATCAATCATGTCCTCACGGTTTGAAGCACCGATCACTATCACATTTTCTAGACGTTCAACACCATCGATCTCAGCGAGCAACTGCGGAACGATAGTATTTTCAACATCGCTTGACACACCAGAACCGCGGGTGCGGAATAGTGAATCCATTTCATCGAAGAACACAATCACTGGCGTTCCTTCTGATGCTTTTTCACGTGCGCGCTGAAAGACGAGGCGAATATGGCGCTCAGTTTCGCCAACATACTTGTTTAGAAGTTCGGGACCCTTGATGTTGAGGAAGAACGATCGACCTTCGTCCACACCGTTGCGTTCTGCAATTTTTTTTGCCAAGGAATTGGCAACAGCCTTGGCAATCAGCGTCTTTCCACAACCCGGCGGGCCGTAGAGCAAGATTCCCTTTGGTGGCATGAGGTGGTGCTCGGTATACAAATCAGGGTGCAAGAAAGGCAATTCCACAGCGTCGCGAATTGATTCAATCTGCTCGCCGAGGCCACCGATATCTTCATATTGAATATCGGGCACTTCTTCGAGGATGAGTTCCTCGACTTCGGACTTTGCAACCTTCTGTGTCGCGTAACCAGATCGAGTATCCAGCAGTAGAGAATCCCCCGCTTTCAACTTAATCTGTTGTAGGGGCTGTGCTAGACGGATCACACGTTCTTCATCTGAGCGCCCAACAATGAGGGCTCGAGTTCCATGGTCGATGAGTTCCTTGAGTTGGACTATCTCCCCGACATCTTCAAAGTCACGGACACCAATGATGGTCATCGCATCATTGAGCATGACTTCTTGGCCAGCCACAAGCTTGGTTACATCGACGCCTGGGCCAACGGGCACCTGCATCTTGCGACCCGAGGACAACACGTCAGCCGTTGTGGCATCAACGGAATCAAGGAACGTCGCAAAACCAGCAGGTGGTGTACCGGCGCGATCCAACTCGCTCTTGAGATCGACAATTTGCTCGCGGGCATCACGCAGAGTCCCAATCAAACGTGCGTTGTGATCCTTTTGTGAAACAAGATCAGAACGCAAGCGGTTGAGCGCTGCTTCTAATGCAGCAACGCGACCATCGTCAGTGGAATTGAGATCTGACATAGATGCCTCCTTACCGATGTTCCTCAGGACTCTAATGGCTCCGATATCGATTGTGTCGCAGACTCTGCTTCAGCGCCCGGACCGTTGTAATCCTCGCCATAGGCCCCTGGGGCTGGGCGGCGTCGGCGCGGCGGAAGTTGTGAGCCAGACGCCAATCGGCGACAGGTCACGAGAAATCCAGTGTGTCCATTCATGCGATGGTCAGGGCGAACCGAAAGTCCGTCCAGATGCCACGTGCGCAGCATGCTTTCCTCGGCTCTAGGTTCGGTCCACAAGCCGGTCACTCGAATAGATTCAACGAGCTTAGATAGCTGGGTTGTTGTGGCAACGTAACCGACAAAGACCCCACCAGGCGCTACAGCTTTTTCTACAGTCTCCAAGCATTCCCAGGGCGCCAACATGTCCAACACCACACCATCGAGCATGGTTTCCTTCAGCTCAGTAGACAAATCTCCGAGCGTGAGTGTCCAAGATGCTGGCCGATCGCCAAACCATGTGATGACGTTCGACTCTGCAATTTTGGCAAATTCTTCCCGACGTTCGAAACTGAAGAGCTTGCCCTGCTCACCAATAACCTTCAGCAGGGAGCACGTCAATGCACCAGAACCGACACCAGCTTCGGCAATTCGGTCACCGGGATGCAAATTCATTAATCCAACAATGCGAGCAGCATCTTTGGGGTACACGGGAGTGGCCCCACGCGGCATAGAAAGAACAAAGTCATCGAGAAGTGGCCGCAGCGCCAGATAAGCCGATCCGCCACTGGCATAAATGACAGAACCAGACTCCAAACCAATGATGTCGGTATGGTCAATGCCGCCGCGATGGGTATGGAACACCTTGCCAACAGTCAGTGTAATCGTGTGGATTTTACCTTTTGGATCCGTAAGTTGGACGAGGTCACCTTCATTAAACGGACCTTTACTCCGCGACGCCATAGACATTCAAGTAAGCGTAGTGGACCTGGCATCTACAGTAAGCATCGTGACCTCTACGTTCCCCTCCTCTTTGTCACCTTCGCGGGCAAATGATTTTCAGAACTGCCCATTGAAGTTTCGGTTACGCAATATGGATCGCATTCCTGAAGAACCGTCAGCGGCTGCCTTACGTGGAAATTTGGTGCATTCAGCACTGGAAGGTCTCTTCGACCTTCCCGCGCACGAACGAAACGTGCGTGCTGCAACCGCTTTATTAGAACAAGCTTGGCTAGCAATGGCTGAATCAAACCCGGCAGGAGTATCGGCCCTTCTTGTTGATGCACAACTGCCGAACGATCCGGCTCAAGCTGAATCCTTTGCTGCGCACATGGTTTCGCGAATTGAACCTTTACTCGAAACTTATTTCAGCCTTGAAGATCCCACGCGATTGAACCCACATGCGCGAGAGATGGCCGTCAATGTCTCGATTACTGAGGGGTTCGGTATTCGCGGCTTTATCGACCGAGTCGATATCGCGCCCGCAGGTCAGGTTCGTATCGTTGATTACAAAACAGGCAAGGCCCCCAGGGCTGGGTTTGAATCAAGTGCCATGTTTCAGATGCGCTTCTATGCTTTGGCATGGTGGCGAATGACTGGCGACATTCCAGCGATGCTGCAGTTGCTTTACTTAGGGAGCAAAGAAGTACTCAGATACGAACC
>WLOE01000127.1 GCA_009699465.1 Actinomycetota bacterium
CAATGACTGTCAGCACGCGAAGGGGGAATCGACTCGTCACTCGCAAAAGACTAGGGGTCAAACACCTCAATTAGTCTCCAGCTTGGCTACCCGGCACAATTAGGACCTCAGAACCTGCACGTCACCACCGGAGGACTTAGTGCCAACCTACGAATACTCATGCTCCAACTGCGGTGCTGAGCTTGAGGTTGTACAGAAGATGTCCGATAACACCCTCGTTGATTGCCCAGAATGCAAGGAACCCACTCTTCGTAAGTTATTCAACAACGTCGGAGTTATGTTCAAGGGCTCTGGTTTCTATCGCACCGACTCACGAGCCGGTTCGGGAAACTCGGATTCAAGTTCGTCCAGCACTCCAGCACCTGCACCAAGTAGCACCCCAAGCTCAACCCCATCAACGAGCAGTTCCAGTACCTCGGGCTCTTCAAGCAGCTCCAGCACTCCGGCTTCTAGCTGACCTGTGGATAACGGTTTTCGATAAACCGTCACAGTGCATACGCTCGATCGATGGGCGACCTTTCCGATCTCATTTCCCACGTGCGCATCTCGATTGCGCAGCATCGGCGCCTAGTTGCAGCTGCCTGTGCTGGCTTAGCAACACTGTTCTTAGTCTCAGCTTTCGTTGGGGAATCCACTACTTCGACATCGCCGGGCACTCCTGAAGCGATCGTTGCATCATTAGAAGTAAACGAAGTCGCAGTGCCGATTCTGCTTGCCGATAAACAACTGGCAGGGGCAGTGCAACTGGGCAATTCCGTGCAGCTCATTCAACTATTTGACGGTAGTGAACCAGAAATCATTTCTGACAACGCTCGTGTGATGAGTAAGGGAAATGCCTCTAGCGCTTTCAGCGCCGGCGATGCCTCATTAATCGTGGTGGCGGTACCACAAGAGGAATCTGTGCAAGTAGCTGCTGCCGGAGCTTCCGCCTCCCTTACGCTTGTTGTTAAGTCAGCACACTCCTAAGGAGAAACTCATGCTTCAAGGATTCAAAACCTTTGTCTTGCGCGGCAATGTCATTGATCTCGCTGTTGCGTTTGTTGTCGGCGCTGCTTTTTCCACCTTGGTTGGTGCCTTCACTAAAGCACTCATCGATCCGGTCGTAGGCATTTTCCTGGGCGGGGGCATTAATGCTGGAACCATCACCATTCGAGGAGAAGTCATTGATTTCTCGATGCTCCTAAACGCGCTGATCACGTTCTTCATTACGTTGACCGTCATTTATTTTGTGTTTGTTGTGCCGATGAACGCCTACCGGAAGCGCACTGGTCAAGGCACTGTCGATGCAACACCAGCGGACGTGAAATTGCTTCAGGAAATTCGCGACTTACTGAAAGAGCAACAGTCTTAGCCGCCATGATGTGGAGGAACTTCTCCACGCAAGAATTCATCACGTGACTCAAATCCACCTTCTTCATCCCGAGTGACATCGGGCAGAAGGTCCACCTCAAGCATCTTTGGCTTGTCAGGTGTTGGCTTTGTCGGATCGGTGGGCACACGCTCACCCTACGTTGAAAAACTACGAAGAGCTCTGCCCATCGACCTTCGCCTCTAACTTGGCAATCATGGCTTTGAGTTCATTGAGCTGATCAAGAACTTCTTGCTCAGGGCTCTCTTGAGGTACTTGGTTCGATGACTTCTTTACCAAGGTCGCTGCCATCCCCGCCGAAACCACGCCCAGCATGCTAATTCCGGCAAACATCACCATGACTGCATAGATACGACCTTGCGCGGTCACTGGAACAAAGTCGCCATAACCAACGGTGGTGATGGTTTCAAATCCCCACCACACAGCATCACCAAGTGAGTTGATCTCGGCTCCAGCCGCGCCTCGCTCAGCATTGAGCACCATGAGTCCACCGACCCACACCACCAGCACCACGCCCAGTGCTGCCGTGGCCATCGCTCCGCTGGAAAGGAAGCCTTTCTTGGAAAGGAAGCCGCCACTGTTAAACGCTCGAAGCGCACGAAGTGCCCTGAACTGCGGTAACACCACTGTGATGGTGTCGAGCCAATTGGTGCGAAAGAAGCGCTTCTTTGGCTTCACCATGACGAAGCGGAACATCAAGTCTGCTGCGAAGAGCACCCAGAGCAATTTGCCGAAGAGATCTAGCAGCGTCCACCAAGTAACCCCTGGTCGATACCAGATGGACTGCACCGAATAGGTGATCAAGTAAATAAATGCCAAGAACGACAGCAAGTTCGAGGTCTTCTTTTGATAGAGCTCAATCCACAGTTGCCTGCGCGTGGCAGCCACGGGTGGTGAATTCATGAGAAGAGCCTAGGAATCAAGATCAGAAAAACCATGGTGAAACGCGCAACGTACGATCATTCTGTGGAAGAGCAGGAGTGGCGTAATCGCCAGGATGCACATGCTGCGCGCGTTGAGCCGTGGGTGCGGCCTCGGCTCGAACGTAAATTTGTGGGCGAAAAGCATCCAGTGGATGACTTCCTTTTCGATTATTACCCGTACTCAATCGGCAAATTGCAAGCCTGGCATCCCGGGTTTGGTGTAATCCTTGAGGGCAATGCCGAAGAATTCTTACTTAACAAGGATTACATTCACACTGACGTTGGCGTCACCCTCAACCCCGAAGGAATTGTCAAACGCAAACCGCGAGTCGATCTCGCGATCACAATTTTGCATAACACCACTACAAAGCCCCCGCTCTTTCATTGTCTTGGCATGCACGAGTGGGCCATGGTTTACAACATCAAACCAAATGAAGTACGACATGAAAGTTACGCACTTCGACTCAGTCCAAAGGAAATTGCAGATCTTGTCGACGAAGTTGGCTTGCGGTGCACGCACTTCGATGCATTTCGTTTCTTTACGCAGGACTCCATTCCACTGAACGTGATTACCCCTACCCGAGCTTCACAGCCAGAGAACGAACAACCAGGTTGCGTTCACGCCACGATGGATCTTTATAAATATGCGATGTGGGCCAACCCTTATTTACCAAGTGAATTTGTTGCCGACTGCTTTTCACTAGCACGAACAGCACGCACGTTAGACATGCAGGCTTCACCATATGACTTGCGCGAACTGGGATATGAACCGATTTTGATGGAAACTCATGAAGGCCGAACTGAATACATCAAACGCCAACAAGAGCTTCATCTACGCGGGACTCAATTGCGGCTAAAGCTTCTCTCTCAACTCAGAGATCTCAGTACATCTGTGATGTAACAAGTTGTGTAACTAGCGTTTATTGCATGTGACGCCCCTAAGAATGCCGTTCTACACATGGGAATTTTGATTCTTGCGCCAGTGGTCCCTCACGAAATCTTGATGTTCACGCACTGTTTATGACCTAGCCCACTTTTCTCTTCGTTACATACTCCAAGAGCATGGGAGAATTGAGACGTAAACAAAACACCCCGTAGGTGGGAGCAGGCCACAAGCCCCGCAATCACCTACACAATTCAAAGGAGCACAACTCCATGAAGTTCATCAATGCACTTTTTGGTAAGTCACACATCAGCAAGACCGATGCGGTGTACCGCGATTGGGATCGCCTTCGTGCGAATGCTGTGAGCTCAAATGAGCTAGCCGAGATCGACGCCATTTTCTCTCGCGCAATCTAAATAAATCCCTGCTCGATCAGATCTGCGCTGGCTGAGGGGAAAGCCGCTACGGCGGTGCCACCACTCAGCCAGCCATTTCAGTGCTCTGCCAGACTTGGGCCGATTCACGGCTCCGTAGCTCAGGGGATAGAGCAGTGGTTTCCTAAACCATTGGCCGGCAGTTCGATTCTGCCCGGGGCCACCGAACTATCTCTCTTACATCCAAGTGCGGCTATCCGGCGAGGATCCGGCCACCTTCGCATCAATCTGCTTGAGCATGCTGTCTTGGGAGAATGTTGCGAGCAGATGTCCGTCTTCACTGAAGACTGATCCTCGACCATGAACGCGGCCCTTGCCGGCA